>DATKKY010000305.1:0-3188 GCA_035542695.1 bacterium
CAGGGGACCAGTCTATACTTTGAATTCTCTAAGATAGGCCCCGTCGTGTCAAGTCTCGTTCGCTGCTATTCCTTTCCGCTGCATGATCGAGAAGTAGATGGCTTCGATCGCTCCTAGCACTGCCTCCGGCGAGTATTGCCCCCGGGCTTTGGCCCTAGCTCTCTCCCCCATTGCCCGCCGCTTGATCGGATCATCCGCCAGGGCCAGGATCGCCTCCGTCAGGGCGGCTTCGTTCCCTGGCTCGACCAGGAGCCCCTCCGCGCCCTCGTTCACCGCTTCCGGGATGCCGCCCACGGCTGTGGCAATGATCGGCTTCGCGGCCAGCATTGCCTCTAAGAGCGAAATGGGCAAGCCCTCACGCTGCGAGGTCAAGACATAGAGATCGATCGCCGCCAGGAACTCCGGTATGTCGGTTCGCGTTCCCAAGAAGGACACCTTATCAGCGATTCCGAGCGAATCCCGCAGCCGGGTGAGTTCCTCACGCAAGGGCCCGTCGCCCACCAGCAAGAACCGCATGTCGGCCCTTCGCCGGCAAACCTCGCGTGCTACCCGTACCAGCAGATCATATGACTTGGCAACGACCATACGGCCGACCGTTCCCACCACAAAGGCATCACCAAGTCCGAGCTCAGCGCGCTTGCTTTCGCGGACGCCAGCGGCAGCCTCGAACCTTGAGGGCCCGACAGCGTTGCCTATCACCACGATCTTGGCCGGGGGCGTATGTTCGTGTCTTAACCGGAGGTCTCGAATATCCCCGGATACGGCTATCCGAAGATCGGTCCGCTTGATCGCCAGCCGCTCGAACCACCGATGATACCATTTCTTCCAAGTGGTCTTGCCATGCTCGTGAGTGATTATGACCGGAACCCCTGCGAGCCATGCCGCTATCCGCCCGAACACGCCGGGTTCGTATAGGTGCGTGTGGACTACCCTGACGCGGTGACTGCGCATCAGGCGCGCAAGCTTGACAGTGCTCACAAGCGCATGCCGCCGCCGAAAGCCTAGGGCGTGCACGGGCACGCCGGCCTGCTCGACTTCATCGGCGAACTGGCCGCGCTCGGCGAGGCAGCAAATGCCATAAGAGAGCTTGCTCTTGGCCATTGCTGGCGCAAGGTAGTAGAGGTTGCGTTCGGCGCCGCCCGCGGCGAGGCTCCCAATCACATGGAGGACGTCAAGCCTTGTCTGGTGGGCCATCACAAGAGCTCAGGATACCACGAGGTTAACGAGCTTGCCCTTGACGTGTATCGCTTTGCTGACCTGCTTGCCTTCGAGCCACTTCGCGACCGAGGGATGATTGCTGGCAGCCAGTTCCACTTCGCGGTCGGTGGAACCGGCCGGGACTTCCAGGTTAGCTCTCATCTTGCCGTTGACCTGGACCACGACCGTGACGGTTTCGGTCACCAGGACGCTGTCGTCATGACGCGGGAACGGAACGTCGAATATGCTTTCCTTGTGACCGAGGCTCTCCCACAGCTCTTCACAGACGTGCGGGATCATCGGCGCGAGCATGTTGAGGGCCACCTCGGCGGCAAAGATGAGCACCCGCTGAGTTGGGCGCGCTGGCAGGGTATCAGCGCTTCCGGGCAGGCACGCATACATCTCGTTCACCAGCTCCATGACAGCGCTGATCGCGGTGTTGAAATGGAAGCGCTGGCCGACATCCTCTCTTACCTTCTTTATGGTCCAGTGGCTCTTTCTGAGCAGATCCTGATCCGCTTCTGCCAGCGACTTGGGATCTATCGGGCTTGAGTCAGGCTCGAACCGGGATATGACCTCGACAAGGCGCCACAGGCGTGCGACGAATCGGAATGAGCCCTCTACTCCCCGGTTGATCCACTCGACGTCCTTCTCCGGCGGCCCGAGGAAGAGGGTTGAGAGCCTCACGGTGTCGGTCCCGAACTTGGCAATCAGTTCGTCCGCTGACACCGTGTTGCCTTTGCTCTTCGACATCTTGGCGCCATCCTTGCAAATCATACCCTGAGTGAACAGGTTGAGAAACGGCTCCCGCACCATAATCAAGTCCATGTCGGCCAGCACCTTGGCGACAAAGCGGGAGTAAAGCAGGTGGAGCACGGCGTGCTCGATGCCCCCGATGTACATGTCAACGGGCATCCAGTAATCCGCCAGCTCCCGGCTGAAGGGCTTGGTCTCCTCGTGCGGCGTGAGATACCGCAGGAAGTACCATGTGGAATCAACGAACGTGTCCATGGTGTCAGTCTCCCGCCGCGCAGGCCCGCCGCACGATGGACAGCGTGTCTCAACGAACTCCTTGACGTAAGTCAGAGGAGACTCCCCGGTAGGCTTGAACTTCTCTACCGCGGGCAAGATCACCGGCAAATCAGTCTCGGGCACGGGCACGGTCCCGCACTTAGCGCAATAGACGATTGGGATGGGCGCGCCCCAATAGCGCTGCCGGGAGATCAGCCAGTCCCTCAGCCGGTACCGCACTGTTCGCTTGCCGATGCCCTTGGCCTCCATATAATCGGCGATCTTCTCCATGGCCAGCCTGTTGGGCAGGCCATCAAAGTGGCCAGAGTTGACCTGCGTGCCGTCCTCGATGTAGGCCATCTCGAGACCGCCAGCATCCTTGAGCACTCCATCAGGGGAAATCACGAGCCGTATGGGCAGGCCGTACTTCTTGGCGAACTCGAAGTCGCGCTGATCGTGGGCCGGAACCGCCATCACAGCCCCAGTGCCGTACTCGCCTACTACGTAATCAGCGATCCACAGCGGCACCCGCTCGTTGTTAACCGGGTTGATGAGGTACTTGCCGGTGAATACGCCATTCTTCTCGACGTCATCGAATTTCCTAAGGACGGTCTTGGCCTTGCAAGTCTTCACAAACTCGAGCGCTTGCTGCTTGACCGGGCTCCCCTCCAGGATGGCATCGATCTCTGGATGGTCGGCTGAAATCACGGCGTAGGTGACCCCGAAGATGGTGTCCTGCCGTGTGGTGAAGCATGGAAGCGGCCGACCGTCCTCCAGCCTGAAGTAGATGTCAATCCCTTCGCTCCTGCCGATCCAGTTGCGTTGCATAATGGTGACGCGCTCGGGCCAACCCTGAAGCCCATCCAGGTCGGCGAGCAGCTCGTCGGCATAATCCGTGATTCTGAAGAACCACTGCTCGAGATGGGTTATGCTGACCTCGGTATCGCAGCGCTCGCAGAGCCCCCCGATAACTTGCTCGT
>DATKKY010000306.1:0-5686 GCA_035542695.1 bacterium
TTGTAATCCTCAAGCGCCAGGCGTCCGCCGCGAGTGTACATATGATCGGTGTATCCCAAACCGCTGACCACTGCACCAACCAGAACCAGCGCTGTCACTTTTTCGGGATACTTGAGCGTGAAGTCGATGCAGAGACCACCACCGGCGGAGATGCCCATCAGGGTCGCCCGCTCGATCTTGAGCTGGGTGAAAAGCGCGTTCAGGTCTTCGATGTTGCTGTAGGGCGCCGTGGGCATGGGCGAGCGCCCGTAGCCCCGCCGGTCGTACCTGACCACCCGGTGGTCCCGGGCGAAGACGGGGAATTGCCCGTTCCACACCTCTCGATGGAGGGTGCCATCATGAACCAGCACGATCACATCGCCTTCGCCGGCATCCTCGTAAAAGATCTTGCCGCCCTCAACATCAATGAAACCGGAACGGACGCCCTCAGCCCGCGCCAAGGCGCTCAAAGCGACCGTCATCACACAAATCAAGATCAGCGCCATTTCGCTCCTCATGATGCCTCCCATTTGTGGGTACAGGCACATTCTCACGTCTTCCAGGTCATTCGTCTATGGGTTTCTTGGGGAATGGCGGCTAGAAGTGCTTCTCTAGGAAGATGGCCTCATCGGTGAGGCCGTGGTCTTTGTAGAACTTGATGGCATCAGCGTTGTCCGGTAGCGTTGTGACCGAGACCTCAGCGCAGCCCAGCGCAGTCAGGCGAGAGAAGAGCTCCTCGAGCAGGGCCGTACCTACACCCTGGCCGCGCATGGTCTCCACGACAACCAACTCCTCAATCAGACAAGTTGTGGCTGCGTGGTACAGGTCCGGGCGGACCGAATAAGTAAGGAGACCCACGGCCTTTCCTCCGACTTCGGCCAAGAGAGCCCTGCTCCCAGGGGACGCCAAGTACTTCGCCACGTAAGCCTCGGTAACGGGGCTGGCTTCCCCCATGGCTGCAGCCAAGTGACTGATCAAGCCGGCAATGACGCTCGCATCCTGAGGTTCAGCGTCCCGGACCCCGATCAAGCGTTCCTTGGCCATAGGTCCATTTCCTCCAATTGCTCATTGAAGCTTCAGGCCCTGGGCACCATCTCGACGCACTCTTCGGGACACACGTCCCGGCAGAGCCCGCAACCGTAACAGGCCGCCAAATCTACAACGAGCTTCCCGCCATCCAGCTTGCGAGCCTTGAAGTAGCAGACATCTACGCAGGCACCGCAGTGGGTGCACGAATCCCAGTCGGTCTGAGCGACCAGCTCGCCCTTGTCGCACTTCTCCTCCGGCCGGACGAAGTACCAGCAGCAATCGTCGCAGCAAAAGCAGATGCCGTCGGTGGCGGTCCGGTCCTCGTTGCGGAAGGGTCGCGTGACCAAGTGCTTGTCTGAGGCTTCCTCGAGAATCGCCCAAGCTTCTTCGCTGGAGATCTCCCGCTTGCCCGATCCGCTACCCGGGTCGGCCGGATTGAACATCAGGCAAACGTCCATGCGCGAGCGACCGCAACCTCCGTGCGCTTCGCGGCAGCCGCAGTTGCATACCCAGAACCTATCGTGAGCGCCGACGAGCTCCTCGGCCTTCTCAGGCGTGCAAACATAGTGAATTGGGGCCTTCTCATTGGCCATGGCTTTTCATCCTCGTGCTAGTATCTTCCCCACGCCCCTCGCTTTGTTCAATTGTGTCGCTAGCCTCCGCCTATTTCAAGCTCTTCCGCTTCGGACTAGCAATCACGGGTTGACATCGCTGGCATTCCGTTGTACGGTCTGGGCCAAGAGTCTCAGGCCCCTGGCAAATCCCAAGACAATGGAGGCTGGCATGAAGCGCTGGTACATCCTGGCTCTTGCAGTCGCTCTCGTTTCGCTGTCGCTATCCAGTGGGGCCTCGGCCGAAGCCAACACGCGCATCGGGGCCGGAGTGCACTATTGGAAGACCCTCGACAAGATCGACCTGAAGAATGTCGACGAAAATGGCCTGTCCTGGATTGTAAGCTTTCAATATGGTTCGGAGTCGCTCTTGAAGTTGCAGGCCGACCTCGAGATCTTCCCCAAGCGCTTTGCCGGAATGGAGCACGTTTCCTATGCGCCGTGCGCCTTCGTGCTAGCAGGCCACGCTATTTACGGAGGGCTGGGCATCGGGACCTATTACAGCGACGGCAAATTCGCCGACAAGCCGTTCTACGTGCTGCGGGCGGGCGTGGACCTGGAGCTGCTTCCCTCAATCTATCTCGACATCAATGCCAACTATCGCTGGGAGAACTGGAAGAAACTCAACAAGGTAGTGAAAGACATCGACACAAACACGGTCACGCTCGGGGCAGCCATAAGGCTGGCCTGGTGAGTCGCGCCCCAGCCTACAGCTTCTCGAGCATCGGCTTGCGCCACTCCTCCCTGAGCATGTCATCCCGCCAGAACCAGTAAGGAATGCCGCCATCGTTGCCGGTGGTCAGCACAAACGGCTCGCTCGTGGCATCCACGGTGTGAATGATCACCGGGCCGATCGTGCCCCCCTTGAGTGACCTCAGGTCATTGAAGGCTTCCCGACAGGCTTCCTCCGCCGTCGCCCCCCGTTTCATGTAGGTCACCACTGCCCGGGTCACACCCGCTCGGATTATCATCTCGCCGGTGTGAGTGCATGCTGCGCCGCCATAGCGCTGATCCACGTAGAGGCCCGCGCCGATCATGCAAGAGTCGCTGAGGCGTCCGGGGTACTTGTAGGCCCAGCCGGAGGTGCTGGTTCCGCCCGCCATCGTGCCGTCCCGTGTGCGCACCAGAAAGACGGTCGTGCCGTGGGGCCGGTTGCTGCCAGCCGGTTGAGCACCTTCGGTGTCGCCCTCAGCATAGCGGTGCCTGCGGCGCACTGGCTGCACCACCAAGGGGGCCAAGGGAACATCGGGCCACCGGGACATCAGGGTCTCGGGAAGGTGAGCACTCATCCACTCCTCGTAGTCGGCGCGCGCATCTTCCGAAAGCAGCTCGGCCTTGACCTCGCCGGCCTCGGCTGCGAACCTTGAGGCGCCATCGCCGACCAGCATCACATGCGGGGTCAAGTCCATCACCTTGCGAGCAACCGAGATGGCATGGACGTAATCCTTGAGTGCGCCGACGGCGCCCGTTCGGAGCGTCGCCCCACACATTATGGCGGCATCGCACTCCATTTGCCCAAGTATGTTGGGAGCGCCACCAAAGCCAACGCTCCGCACGTTCGGATCGGCCTCTACCACCCTTATGCCGGCCTCGACCGCATCGAGCGCCGACCTTCCGGCTCTGACAGCCTCGATCGCGGCCGCCATGCCGACTTTGCCCTCGCCATTTGCCAGAACAACCGCTACCATTGCTTCCTCCTCAGAGGAATCACCCTGGAGGTTCCCGAACCTGGGCCGTGGTTCATCAGGTGTGCCGCATGACGACCTTGCACGAAGAGGGCCGCGCGCACTCGACGAAACCCGCGCGTTTGAACAACGCTGGGATGCCCATGTACACGGACACCGGCGCTAGTTTCCTGCCACGGGGCAGCGTGGGATAGGCCTCGACGATCTTGGCCCCGCGGATCTTGGCATACTTGACGGCAGCCCTGATCAGCTCCTCCCCGATGGCCTTGCCGCGATGCTCCTTGGCAATGAAGAAGCAGACTATCGACCAGACGGGCTGGTCGTCCAGCCGTTTCAAGACCCGGGATCGGTCGAGCCCTGGGAAGTCCGCCCGCGGCCCAACGGAACACCAGCCCACAGCTTCCTTGCCCAGGTAGGCCAGGATCCCAGCCACCCTGCCCGAGCCGACGATCGACTTCATGGCCCGCCGGTTCCCTTCCCCCTGACCCTCGGTAAACTCCTTGCGAGTCAGCCGCCAGTACATGCACCAGCAGCCGCAATAGGCCCCGCGTGGGCCAAACAGCTTCTCAAAGTCGGCCCACCTCGCGGGAGCGAGCGGATGGAACGTAAGGCCCAGAGGGACCTTCCTGCTGGCCTTCTGGTTGGTTCTTGAAGGTGATCGTTTTTGCATGCCGAGACCCTACCAGATTATTCCCGGACAGGCAATACCCCGGGATTCTTAACCCAGAATTATCGGCATCTTCACACGCACCTAACTGTTGTTGGCTACCATAGAGGAAGGATCGAACACGCTATCGGAGGGGACAGATTGGAACCCCTGATTGATCACCTTGGCAAGCCGCTCATCTGGTCGCAGGTCAAGTTTCGGAGATTCGAGCTGCTGGCGCGTGATCGGGTCCTTGCTCGACTAGAATGGCAAAAGGTACTCAGCTCCATCGCGATCGGCGAGACCGCCGACGGGAGATGGACCTTAAAGCGGGAAGGATGGTTCCGACCCTGCATTTCCGTGACAACGGCGGACGGCGATGTGCCGGTTGCCGCTCTCAAGTTCGGGGGAAGGGGCCGGGACACGATCCGCATGGCCAGCGGCACCTCTTTCGTGTGGAGAGCCACCAAGGTCCACAGGAGCGAGATGGGTATATTCGGTGCGGAAGACACTCCCCTGGTGACTCTAAGACTGCGTCAGAAACTGCTGAGGTATGAGGCTGCCGTGACAATAGCCCCGGCTGCCCGTCGACTCGCGGAGCTCCCGGTGCTTCTGCTCTTGGGCTGGTACCGCATGGCTCAGGGACTCGACGAGGAATCCGCCCTGATGGCTGCTGTCGCGGGGGCGGCTACAGCCTACTCCGGCACGTGATCGCTTGAAAGCTGGGAGGTGATCCCAAAATGATACTGCGAAGATCCGGAGATCATGTCGTAGGAGCAGTGGTTGCGCTGTTGCTAATCCTTACTGCATGGGGAAACGCCTACGCGATGATGATAGCATCGGGGCTTGCCCTCGTAGCCAGCCTGGTCCTGTTCAGAGGCAGAATTGGCCGGGGGGTGCCTTTTGTGATTCTCGCATCTGCTGCTGTTGCGGCGGTGATCGCGGTTGTGATACTCGCCACTCGCAAGTAACCTGAACTCACAACCAGTACGCGCAGGGTATTGCCTATTCTCCCAGGTGCTCTATCACTGATCGGTCCTGTGTTCGTCCTTGCCCGATACCCGGCTCCTCAAGAAACCCCAAAAGCAACGGGGGCCGGCATCACCAGCCAGGCCCCCGCTTGCGGTTTGATACTACTTCAAAACCACCATCTTCCGGGTCTCGCTGTAACCATTACAGGACAAGCTATAGAAGTACGTGCCCGGGGCGAGGTCCTTGGTATCGACGGTCTTTTGGTAGCTGCCTGCTGCGAGTTCGCCGTCGACCAGTGTCGCAACTGCCTGCCCGCTGACGTTGAATATCTTGAGCGAAACCTGCCCCCTCTCCCTCAGGCTGAACCTAATAGTCGTTGACGGGTTGAAGGGGTTCGGGCTGTTCTGGGCGAGCATAGCGACATTAGAAACCCTACCCTTCGCAACCGAGGCAAATGAGTGGTCCGCATGCTGCGGATCGAAATCGGTCCAGCCTGCCGTCCACTGCTGGGACATCGGTACGTCAGGAGCGAATGCGCCACGGTAGTCTGCCTGCTGGAAGAACGGATCCTGCAGATTCTGCCAACCCCAGCGCACATTGCCGCGGAGTTCGCTTCCCACAGCCGGCCTCGGGTCAAGATTGTGTAAATCATGAATATTGACAAAGAGGTTGTCTATCGGCCGCGGCGCCGGCAGCGCAGTGGAGTACCAGTCGTTGAAGGCCGGGGTGTCGAACCATGCCGTGACGCCGGGGGTAATGGGATC
>DATKKY010000307.1:0-4258 GCA_035542695.1 bacterium
CGCTGGGCAACTCTGGCGTTAGTTTTCGGAACAGGATTCCTGCTCTGCCTCACGTTCCCGGTCGACACCTACTTCGCGAATTGCTGCGCGATGCTCTTCACCCTCATCGCGCTCAATGAGGCCTTCGGGCGGCAACGGGGATGGCTGGTCGGGTTGGCGTTGGGCTTCGCAATCCTGTCTCGCCAGTTGACGTTGCTCACCGTGCCGGCGGTCTGGGCCGTCCTTTTGCTGCGCCGGCGGGAAGGGCGGAGGCTTCCCGGCGCATTGCTGTCCGTGGGCGCCACTGCTATCGGGCTCGCAGCATGCGTCGGCTTCTATCTCTGGCTGAATCAGATTCGTTTCGGCAGCCCCTTTGATCTGGGCTACGAGTACATACGTGAAGGCGGGTGGTATGCCTACCGGAACGCGCACTGGGGCAATTTCAGCTGGGTTTACGTCCCCTCTAACCTGATCCGCATGTTCTTGATGGGTTTCGACATTGAGTTCCTGCCTCCGGGCTACATGGTTCCGACCATGGGGACCTTTGGGACCTCGCTGACGTTTTCCTGCCCGTTCATCTTCTATGCGCTGCGCGGGAAGATCAGCCGGGCGCCCGGCCTGAATCCGATTGCCTGGGCCTCGATCGGGGCGAGCTGCCTCGCCGTCCTCATGTACAGGTGCACGCTGGGCAGCTGGCAGATCAATGCCTTGCGATACACCCTGGATTTCATGCCCATGCTCTTTGTCTTCATCGCTCTCGGTCTGGATCGGGTCTGGGATGGTTTTTGGGGACGGGTCGGCAAATATCTGATCCTCTACTCGATCGCCCTCAATTTGGCTGCTTTTGTCATTGTTCCTGCCGCTAAGCTGATCTTGCTAAGGCTGCCCCATTGAGACCGCCGGCACTTGATTCGCGGGCCCGAGTGTGTTAAACTAGTATTAATCCAGCAATGGGCAGGCACATCCAGAGGTGATAGCAAACATGCCAAGTACCGACACCAAGATCCTCCGGCAGTTCATAGTTCTGATCGCTGGCCTGGCCGTCCTTGTGAGCTTCGCAGGCGCTTGCCAGGCGGCTCTCCAGGTTATTGGGATTGACGTGGGGCAGGGAGATTGTACCCTCATAATCTCGCCCACGGGCAAGACCGTGCTAATTGACGCCGGCGATACGGGCAAGGGCACCGGCAAGGTGCTTCCCTACCTTCAGTCGCGGGGCATCAAATCGCTAGACTACACCATTGCGTCCCATTACCACTCCGATCACGTGGGCGGCATGGATGAAGTGATCAATGCCTTGACCCGCGACTCGCTCAAGGTCGCGGCCTACGATCGGGGCTGGTCATATACCACGCAGGCCTACACCCAGTACGCCACAGCCGTGGGCTCCAAGCGCCAGACCATCACCGAGGGCCAAGTGATTGATATCGGCGGCGGCGCCACCCTCAAGTGTTTGGCGCTCAATAGCCACGGTCGCTTGACTCCGCCCTACGACAACGGGATTTACGATGAGAACAACCTTAGCGTGGTGATGCTGTTGGACTACGGCGAATTCGAGATGGAGCTGGGAGGCGACCTGCCGGGCAAGAACACCAGCAGCTATTACGACATCGAATCCTTGGTCGCGCCTCTTGTCGGCGACCTTGATGTGTACAAAGTTCATCATCACGGCGGCGCCAATGCTTCGAATACCACTTGGCTCAATGCCACGTTGCCTGAAGTGGCCATGATCTACTGCGGCAACGGCAACTCATACGGGCATCCGACTCAGGCCGTGATCGACAGGCTGGTGGCGGTCGGGAGTTACATCTACCAGACTGAATTGGGCACCGGCGGTACCATCCCATCGGGCAAGGGCAAGGTGGTAAGCGGCAACATTGTCATAACGGTGGATGGTGGCACCTACAATGTGAACGGGGATGTTTACAGCTTGGGCATGGCCAGCGTGCCTCGGGCCCGCGGCCCCGTCTTCTTGACCATCTATCCAAATCCGTTCTCGAGCGAAGCGACCATGCGGTTCAATGTCGCCGAGCCCGGTCCGGTTGCGGTCAATATCTTCGACGTCCAGGGACGGCTGGTCAATTCCTTCCAGACGCTCGGCGCCAATTCATATACTTGGGATGGCACCTCGCTCGACAAGCGTGAAGTGCCGTCGGGAGTCTATTTTGTCAGGATCTCCGGGCCATCCCAGACCATGTCTGAGAAGCTAGTGAAGCGGTAGCGCTCGAGGGAGTTTCCGGCAGATAGAGTTCATTCTGGTCTGGTGTGCCCGTCCCCTTTCCTTGACATGCCACTCGCGAATGGCTTATAAGCACCTGAGGGGGTAGAGGGGCATGCCCACATATTCGCACTCGCGGCTTGAGACTTATGGGAACTGCCCGCGGCAGTATAAGCTTCAGTACATCGATCGCGTCGAGATTGAGGAGTTTGAGGGCATCGAGGCCTTCTTGGGCGGCAGGGTTCACGAAGCGCTCGAGAAGCTCTACAAAGATGTCAGGATGACACGGCTTCCTGCGGTCGAAGAGGTGGTTGCCTACTTCGATCGGGCCTGGGACGAGAACTGGCATGAGGGCGTCAACATCGTCCGGGCCGGCTATACCCCTGAGAACTACCGCGAGCTGGGGCGCAAGGCAATAACCCAGTATTACGAGCAGCACTGTCCCTTCGATGACTCCAAGATTATCGCCGTCGAGCACCTGGTCTTCTTCCCGCTAGACGAGGGCGGCACTTACTGGATCAGAGGCGTGATTGACCGGCTCGCCCAGGCCAAGGACGGCACCTACGAGATTCACGACTACAAGACCTCGGGAAGGCTCAAGACCCAGGGTGAAGTGGACAAAGACCGGCAGCTTGCGCTTTACCATCTTGCGATCGAGCGCATGTGGCCCGACGTCAAGAACGTGGATTTGGTGTGGCACTATCTGGTTTTCGGCAAGGAGCTCAGGTCGCGCCGGACGCCGGAAGAGCTCAAGACCTTACGGGACGATGTGATGGGCATCATCCGGACTATCGAGAACGATCGGGAGTTCCGGCCGCATGAGAGCGCGCTGTGCGACTGGTGCGCCTACCCGGCGTTCTGCCCGGCCAAGAAGCACGGCATGATGATCGAGGATCTCTCGCCCAACAAGTACCTAGAGGAGCCGGGCGTCAGGCTGGTCAACAAGTATGCCGAGTTCCAGCGGAAGAAGGCCGAAGTGGAGGCCGAGCTGGACCAGATCAAAACCGCGCTGGTCAAGTATGCCCGCGAGCACGATGTCGAGGTGGTCCGGGGCAGCGACCACAAGGCCCTGGTCAGGGTCTATACGGGGCTGGGCTTTCCGGGCAAGGACGATCCGGGCCGGGAGGAGCTTGAGGCCTTGGTTCGGCGGCTGGGGCTGTGGGATCGTGTCTCGATGCTGAGCACGGTGGGCCTCGCGAAACTGGTGGAAAGCGGCGCCCTGGATCATGAGATTACCGAGCGGCTGAGCGCGCTGGGCCGCGAGGAAGAGCGGCCCTGGGTCAAGCTCTCCAACCTCCGGTCAGACCGGGACTAAGGTAGACGGGAAGGCCTCACCAGCCCGGTTGACAATCAGCGATTGCCGTGAGAAACTAGATAATGGAGAGGTGGCGCAGATACCCCTATGAGTTGGAAGAGGTGCTGTCTCGTTTTTTTATGCGGAGCGCTCGCACTCTGCCTGACGTGCGCGCGGGCTGACGTGCGGTTGGGCATGGGTACCGGCGACGGCGTCAGACTCGCCTATCGCACGGTGGGCACCGGCCGACCTCTGGTAGTGATCCACGATGGCCCCGGCTATGAGAAGTCAATCATGTACAAGGGGTTCGACGATCTCAGTTCGGATATGCGGGTGGTCTATTACGACCAGCGCGGCTGTGGCAAGTCCGAGCCGTTGGCAGCCACCACGCCGGCGCGGATTGTTGATAACGTCAATGATCTGGAGGCGCTGCGCCGCTATTTCCACTTCGAGAAGATGGCACTCGCGGCCCATGGGTGGGGTGCCGTGATCGCACTGGAATACGCGCGCAACTATCCCACTCACGTCGATGTCATCATCCTCATAACCCCGCTCTCGCCCTTCAATCCCTACACCAAGCTTGAGGATCTTATGGACAAGGTTCCTGATTCAGCCAGGCAGGAGATCGCCGGGGCCATCGCGAACTCGGGCATCTCGATGCTTGATAAACGCGAGACCGTGATGAGAGCAATTCTGCCGGCGCTCTTCTACAATCAGGATGCGGCTAAAGCCGTCAAGTGGGACGGCCTCAAGCTAGCTCCGGACGTCAA
>DATKKY010000308.1:0-26602 GCA_035542695.1 bacterium
GTCGTCAGTGCCTTCGATCTTGTCGGCCACCGCCCTGGTGTGGGCACTCATGATCAAGTCGTAGCGGAAACTCTGGGGAGTCTGGGCGAGCCAGAGGAGACGCCGGTCCATAGTCCCCACGATCTCGCCGCTCTCCACTCGCTTCACCGTGTCTCGCGCCGGCACCGCGGTTATGGCGGCTCCAGTCTTCTGGGCCGCGTCAAGCACGCGCCGTATCAGAGTGTCCGACACCAGCGGCCTGACCGCGTCATGGATCACGACGCGCTGCGTGCCCGGCTTGAGAGCCTTGAGCCCGTTCATCACCGACTCCTGGCGTGTTGCGCCGCCATAGACCACGGCGTGGACTTTCTTCAGGCCGTAGGCAGCCACCACGTCTTCCTTGACCATGTCAATCGAGTCCAGTGGAACCACTATCACCATGTGGTCAATAAGAGGTGAGCGCTCGAAGACCTCAACGGTATATGCGATGATCGGCTTGCCGGCGATCTTCACGAACTGTTTCCGCCCCGAGGCGCCCATTCGCTTGCCTTCTCCTGCCCCTACAATCACTACTCCTACCATATATGCCTCTCCATCTCTTCATGCCCGAGCGGGGCGGCGACTACTTGAGTTTCGAGAATATCATCCGGCCCACGCTGGTCTGAAGCACGCTGGTGATCACAACGTCCACGGTCCTGTTGAGCAAGCCGCTCCCGCCCTCGACCACCACCATCGTCCCATCGTCCAGGTAGCCGACACCCTGGTCGGCTTCCTTGCCGCGCTTGCTGATACGGACGGTTATCTCCTCGCTGGGAAGCACCACCGGCTTGAGCGCATTCGCCAGCTCATTCACATTGAGCACTTTGATGCCGTGCAGCTCCGCAACCTTGTTCAGGTTGAAATCATTAGTCATGATCTTGGCGCCTCTCAAACGCGCCAGCTTCACCAGTCCGGCGTCCACATCTTCGGCCTCACCGGGGTCGTACTCGTCGATCAAGACTTCGAGGTCCTTCCTCAGCTGCATCCTGCGCAGAATCTCTAGCCCCCGCCGCCCGCGGTTCCGCTTCAGCGCGTCCGCCGAATCGGCAATCTGCTGCAGCTCATTCAGCACGAACTTGGGGATTATGATCTTGCCCTCGATGAAGTGGCTCTCGCAGATGTCGGCGATTCTTCCATCGATGATGATGCTGGTATCAAGGATCTTGGGCGACGCTCCATCCCCGTGGGACCTGGAGGCAAGCCTGAGGTCCCCCCGCTTGCGGACCCCGACCACCGTGCCGAGGTAGCCCAGGATCAGGGCCATGAAGACCATGATGTAAAGCTTGTAGCGCGGATTGGCGTCAATCACCGGAATCCTCAGCACCACCAGGCCCACCAGCAACGCCACCACCAGCCCGAGGATCAATCCCAGGACGCCTGCGAGAATCGCCCGGCCGGAGTGTTTCTCCAGTTTGATCTCACCATAGATGATGGCCGAGCCCACCACGAACCCGACCACCAGGCCGAGCCACCGATGAGAATCCACCAGGCCCGAGAGAAAGTACCCTGCCAGACAGAATAGCCCAAGAAAGACAATCCGTATTGCTAACACCGCCTCTGCTCCCTCCCGGACCACCCACCGCGCGAGGCTGGCACAGCGACCCAAATAGCAGAGCCCTGCATCAGAAGATCTCCACCTTCATGTAACGCTCGGGGTGTTCCTTAACGTCTTTGATAAGCAAGTCCAGATTCTTGATAGTGGCTTCGAGCTCGTCATGCAAATCCCTTTCCTTGATTAGCATGCCGAGCGTCCCCTGGCCGCGGTCCAGGTCGCTCATCACCGACCCTAGCATCCGGCTCAAGGAGTCAAGCGCCCCTGAAGCCCGGGCTAGCCGGTCGATACCGTCGGTGATCTCCTTCTTCCGGGTTCCCAGGATGTCGTTCACGTTGTCCGACGCCAGCCGGAGACTCCGCGCAGTACTCCTCAAGTCCTCCCGATTATCCCGGATCAGGGTGATTATCTCGTCGGTCAGCTGGTTGACCTTGGCCAGAGTCTCACCCAGGGTATGGGTGTTCTCCTCGGTGGCAATGATCTTGCGGAGGGACTGCGAAAGCTCCTTGACCTCGATCATCACGTTATTGGTTACGGCGGTCATCTCCGTAAGGCCTGGCTCGTACCGACCCTCAATGGTTGATCCGGGCGGAAGCACATCGCCGCTGGACCCGGGCGCTATGTAAACGAACTTCTCCCCCATCAACCCGACGCTCCGGATCTCGGCAACGCAATCCTTCCTCAGGTTGACTCTCTGGTCGAGCAAGAGCACTGCCTTCACGCGGTCGCCCTCGAAGGTCATGGGCCCGACCTTGCCCATCTCGAGGCCCGCGACCGTCACCGGATCGCCCGGGTTCATGCCACCGACCTCGGAGAAATAGGTGGTGTAGGCCTTGTAGTGATGGCTCATGCGAATCTGACCGATCCAGACGACGCCAAATATGAGGATCACAGCGGCGGCAATCACCGCGATCCCGACCTTGACGTCGGTTGATCTAGTATTCATCGCCGACTCCTCGCGTGCCCTAATGGACCGATATCGGCCCCTCAGCCCGGCCCTCGATGAACTGCTTTATGGCCTCATCGTGGCTGCGCATGATTTCCTCAGGGGTCCCATGGAAAACGATCTTGCCTCCGTAAAGCATTGCCAACCTGTCGCCGATCTTGTAGGCGCTCTTCATGTCGTGGGTGACCGCGACCGAAGTGATCTTGAGTGTTGTCTGAAGCGTTCTTATCAGCTGGTTGATCACATCGGCCATGATCGGATCGAGACCTGTCGTGGGCTCGTCATACAGCACCACCTCGGGCTCCATGGCGATCGCCCGCGCCAAGCCGACCCGCTTCTTCATCCCCCCGCTCAGCTCGGCAGGGCGCGCGTCCTCCACGCCCGGGAGGCCGACCAGCTCCAGTTTCTCCGAGGCCCGACGCTTCACTTCCTGCTCGGTCATCGTGGTGTGCTTCAAGAGCCCGAGCCCGACGTTCTCCCACACCGACAGGGAATCGAACAGGGCCGCGCCCTGGAAGAGCATCCCGAATCTCCGCCGGAAGGCGTAGAGCGCATCTCCCTCAAGTCCGACCACGTCCAGGCCGTCCACCAGGATGCTGCCGCTGTCGGGCTTCATCAGGCCGATGATGTGCTTGAGGAGCACGCTCTTGCCGCACCCGCTCCGACCGATCACCACAACGGTTTCGCCCTTACTGATCTCGAGGTTGACGCCGTCCAGGACCTTCCCGGAGCCGAAGCTCTTGTGGACATCGATAATCTGAATCATCAGCCTTCCCCAACTTAACCCATAAATACGGCTCTGAAAAGCAAAGATGCAAGGATATAGTCTGTGATCAGGATCAAGAGACACGACGAGACCACGGCCCGGGTGGTCGCGATCCCGACGCCCTCGGCCCCGCCCTCGGTCCTCAAGCCGTGGAAGCAGCCCATCATCGCAATGATCGCGCCGAAGAAGACCGCCTTGACCAGGCCGCTGAAGACGTCGCTCATGTGAAAGAAGATCCTCAGGCCCGAGAAGAAGACGTGGGTGCTGACACCCAGCCCGACCAGGGACACCACCCATCCGCCGAGGATCGCCAGGAAATCCGCGAAGACGGTGACTACCGGCAGCATGATCACAGCCGCAATCAGCCTTGGAGCGACCAGGTAGTTGATCGGGCTGATAGCCAGGGTCTCCAGCGCATCAATCTGCTCGGTCACCTTCATGGTGCCCAGCTCAGCAGCGATCGACGCTCCCACCCGGCCACCGATCACCAAGGCGGTCAAGACCGGGCCCAGCTCGATCACCACCGATTTGCCGATCACCGTGCCGATGTAGCGCATCGGGATGTAATTCTGGAATTGGTAAGCCGCCTGGACCGCGGCCACGCCGCCGGTGAAGATCGAGGTGACTAGCACCAACGGGATCGAGCCGATGCCGATCCGGAGCATCTGCTCGGCTGCCAGCCGCTTCTCCTTTATCGCCGAGGGAACGGCCCGCATCGCGTGGATCAAGAGCAGGAACGCAGCTCCGACGTCCTCCAGCGAGGACGCCGCGGTTCTGCCTACGTATTGAAAGGTGTCCATAGAGACCTAACTAGTCTCAGTTTCGATTCGCGCCCGGTCCTCAAAGCGCGTGTACTCATCGAAGAAGACCAGGTGGACGGTGCCGGTCGGCCCATTCCGCTGCTTGCCTACAATGATCTCGGCTCTGCGTCGGTCTTCCTGCGACTCCTCGCCGAGCGGCTCTGCCATCCCTTCCCCGCCCGCCTTGTAAACGTGAGGCCGGTAGATGAAGATCACCATGTCCGCGTCCTGCTCGATCGCTCCGGACTCGCGGAGGTCGGAGAGGATCGGCCGCTTCTCCTTCTTTTCGCGCTGCTCAACGGCGCGCGAAAGCTGGGAGAGCGCCATCACCGGAATCCCCAGCTCCTTGGCAAGCGCTTTCAAGGAGCGCGATATGTGCGATATCTCCTGCTGGCGGTTCTCGGCGCGCTCGTGGCCCCGTACCAGCTGGAGGTAATCGACCACCACCAGGCCCACGTTGACCTCGGCCTTGAGGCGCCGCGCCTTGGCCCTCATTTCCAGCACGGTGAGGTCGGGGCTATCATCAATGTAGATGGGTGCGTCGTGAAGCGTGCCCGCCGCGCGGGTCAGCTTCCCCCACTCAGCCTTGCCGACGAAGCCGGTGCGCACGCTGTGGGCCTTGACCCGGGCCTCGGAGCACAGCATCCGGAGCATCAGCTGCTCCTTGGTCATCTCCAGGCTGAAAACCGCAACCGGGACCTTGTGCTTGGTTGCAACATGCTGGGCGATGTTCAGGGCGAGACTGGTCTTGCCCATCGATGGCCGGCCCGCGATCACGACAAGATCGCCCGCCTGGAAGCCCGCCGTCATGGTGTCCAGATCCTTGAAGCCCGACTCCAGGCCAGTCACATAACGCTTCTGCTGGTAGAGCTGCTCCACCAGCTCGAAGCTGTCCTTGATGATATCCTGCATCGCGACGAACCCCTGGCGGAGCTTCGAACCCGAGATCTCGAAGATCCTGCGCTCGGCGCGATCCATCAGCTCGGCGACCTCGATCTGGCCGTTATAGGCTTCGTTGATGATCTGGGTGGATGCGTCAATCAGACGCCTCAGCGTGGATTTCTCCAAGACGATCTTGGCATGGTGCTCGACGCTCGCCGAGGTGGCAACGCTGCTTAAGACGGTCTCGAGATAGGTGACCCCGCCCACCGCCTCGAGGTCGTTGGCCTTTCGCAGCTCCTCGGTCAGAGTTATGAGATCGACCGCTTCATTGCGGTCGTACAGCGTGA
Source organism: bacterium (assembly GCA_035542695.1). GTDB lineage: Bacteria > Arandabacterota > Arandabacteria > Arandabacterales > Arandabacteraceae > DATKKY01. The sequence goes on from DATKKY010000308.1 coordinate 5,312, forward strand.
TCATGGCGCTGAAGATCTTGCTGTGCTGATTGGAGTAAAAGCACCTCTCGTTGATGGCCTCGAGCGCCCTGCCGATCGCCTCACGATCAAGCAGCATCGCTCCCAGCACCGCCATCTCGGCGTCCACAGCCTGAGGCGGAATCTGCTCAATTCCAGTTCTTACCTGCGCCATCCTGGTCACTCCTCAATGCACCAAATCGGTTCAGTTTCGGTTAGGGCTTGCGCCACTCCTGGTTATTGCCTTGATAGGGAGCTTAAGATACCTCATCACAACCTTGATGTCTTCCCAGACCAGCTTCTTGCAGTCCGGATTCCTGAGGCAGGCGGCAGGATGATAGGTCGGGACCACTTTGACTGTCCGATAGGCAAAGGTCCTACCGCGCATCTCGGAGATCGGCCTGCGCTCGCCGGTCACGGTCTGGGTCGCGACGTTGCCGAGCGTGCAAATGATCTCGGGCGAGATTGCCTCAATCTGCTTCTCGAGATAGGGAAGGCACGAGGCTATCTCGTCGGGCTCGGGCACACGGTTGCCGGGCGGCCGGCACTTGACCACGTTGCCGATATAGACCTCACCGCGCGCCAGCCCCATCGCTTCGATGATCTTCGTCAAGAGGGCGCCGGCGCGGCCGACGAAGGGCCGGCCCTGAACGTCCTCATCCGCCCCGGGACCCTCGCCGATGAACATCAGCCTCGCCCGCGGATTGCCTTCGCCGAAGACCGCGTTGGTCCGGCCCCGGTGGAGCTCGCACAGCTTGCAGGCCGCAACCTGGGCCTCGAGGCCCGAGAGCGGCCGCGCCGGCGCCCCCCAAGCTTCCCCGCGAGAGCCAGCCTCACCGGAAGCACTCAGACCGCTTCCGCTTCCGGGTCCGCCCTCGGGAGTTGCCCGCTCGGCGAAGAGCGCCCGGGCAGCTTCCAAGAGAGCGTCGCCGCCTCCCGGCAGCATGATCTCTTCGACACCCGAGTGCTCCCAGAGCGCGAGCAAATTGCGCAACTGGGCGCAGATCTCCTCACGGTCAAATCCGGATGCCACGCTGCGTGCCATGTCAGATTCCTAACTAACTACGGGGTTTCGCCAGAAGTGCGGAGACAGCGTCAAAGATCCTCTCAGAGAAGTCCAGCTTGGGCATCGCAGCCAAGTCGGTCACCCTGCCATCCCGGTCAATCAGTGCACCGCCGTTGACGTCGCTTCCAAAGCCGGTGCCTTCTCTCAAAGGATTATTGACAACGACGAGATCCAGGTCCTTCTCGCGAAGTTTCCGCTTGCCACCCTCGATCTCGTCTCGTGTCTCAAGTGCGAATCCGACAATGATTCTTCCGCCCTTCTTGCGGGCAAACCCTTTAAGAATGTCGTCGGTTGATACCAGCTCCAGCGCCAATTTGGCCTCGCGTTTGAGCTTCCCGCTGGCCGGCGCGGCGCTCTTGTAGTCGCACACCGCGGCTGCCATCACCAGGCAATCGGCGCCTTCCCACTCGCTCGCGATCGCATCTCGAAGCTCGGCCCCGGTCTCGATCCGGACCACCTTGACGCCGCCGGGCAGTTCAACTTCGGCCGGCCCCAGGATGAGCACGGTCTCGGCTCCCCGCCGGCGCGCCACCCTTGAGAGGGCGACTGCCATCTTGCCGCTCGAGCGGTTGGAGATGAAGCGGACCGCATCTAGGGGCTCGCGCGTCGGGCCCCCGGTCACGATCACTTTCTTGGCCCTCAAGTCGCCGCGCGGAGCCGCTGCGTCCAAAATCGCCGCCAGGATGGCTTCGGTCGCGGCTAACCTGCCCTTGCCTTCCTTGCCGCAGGCGAGCCAGCCGGTCTCGGGCTCCACCACGATCATGCCCCGCTCCCTCAAAGTCGCCAGGTTGACCTGGACAGCCGGGTTAAGGTACATGGCTTCGTTCATGGCGGGGGCCACGACTACCGCCGCCTTGGTCGAGAGTACCACGGTCGAGACCAGGTCATCGCAGATGCCGCAGGCGATCTTGCCGATTATGTTCGCAGTCGCCGGGACAATCGCGACCACGTCCTCATCGGCCAGCTCCAGATGGAGCGGCAGCTTGGTGCCGCCCTCCCAGAGGTCCACGCGCACTTCGCGGCCCGTCAGCGCCCCGAAGGTTCGAGGCCCGACCAAGTTGGTGGCGTTCTGGGTCATCATCACCGAGACCTCGGCGCCCGACTTGACCAGCGCGCTCACGACCTCGGCTGCCTTGTAAGCAGCTATCGACGATGTTACCCCAACCAGTACCTTCAATTGCGCACCCTCACCTCGACCTCAAGGTCGTCTCAACCTGTCCGAGCCCTCACTTGGATTTGCGGGCCCTTCTGGCTCTGGCCGCTCGTTTGGCCTTGGTGCTGGCTTTGGCCTTCACTTCCTCGGCGGGCGGCATCTCGCCAGCCGGCAGGCCTTCGACCTCATACTCCACCTTGCCGGCAACGAAATGCTCCACCGCCTTCGGAATAGCTTTCTCGCCTTCCTTCAAGTGCATCCCGGGAACGGCATTCAGTCGGCGCGCTTCCTTGGCAATCGCAACCAGCGCCTCGTACTCGCTCACCGAACGCTTAAGCACGTCTTCCCTGGTGATCAGGGCCTTACGATCTTTCGCCAAACTCAAACCCCCTTGGCCTCAAGCCCCAGAAGCTCGCGCCAAGTGGTGCCGGCGAGGACCCGCTCGCGCTTGAGCCTCTCGGCACCGACGATCGCCGCCATTCTGGAGACCGCGCCATCGACCGTGTCGTTCACTACAACGTAAGTATATCTGGAAATGTATTCCATCTCCCCGAGAGCGTTGGCTAGCCGCCGCTGGAGCGCCTCCTCGGTTTCGCTCCTCCGGTTCCTCAAGCGTTCCTCAAGCACCTTGAAGGACGGCGTGATCACGAATATCGAGACAGCGAGCGGATACCGCTCCATCACCTGGACGCCCCCCTGAACGTCGATGTCAAGAAAAACGCTCATCCCTTTCGCAATCTCGCTATCAAGGTATTGCTTGGGAGTGCCGTAGAGCTCGCCGTGGACCTCCGCCCACTCGGCAAACTCGCCCCGCTCTTTCATCCTCTCGAAATCCTGCCTGGAGATGAAGAAGTAGTCCCGTCCATGCTCTTCAGTTGTTCGGGCCTTCCTGGTTGTAGCCGATACCGAAAAGGCAAGTCTCCCATCGCGCCCCATCAACCCGCGGCAGAGAGTTGTCTTTCCAACACCGGATGGTCCCGAGACTACTATGGGGAAAGCTATCTCCCTAATCATCTCCATTCCCGTTGGATTTTTCCAGACGCTGCGTTATAGTGTCAGTAGCGATCGCGGAAAGCACCAAGTGGTCGCTGTCCATAACGATAATCGATCTGGTGCGCCTTCCCTCGGTGGCATCGACCAGCTTGCCCTTCTGCCTTGCTTCGTCCTTAAGCCTTCTAGTTGGGGATGATCCGGGCGTAATGACTGCAACGATTTTGTCACTCGCCACGACATTTCCGAAACCGATGTTGACAAGATATCCCTTCAAATCGCTACCCCCGCAATTCTGCGTCGCTAGCTGGCCTGAGCGCCGTTCCGGTCCTCCAAGCCGGACAGGATCACTCCACGTTCTGGACCTGTTCTCTGATCTTCTCCAACTCTTCCTTTATTAAGACCACGTTCTGGGATATCTGGGCGTCTCCAGCCTTGGATCCCATGGTGTTGGCTTCGCGCGCCATCTCCTGCAAGAGGAAGTTGAGCTTCCGGCCGACCGCGCCGCCCTGGGAGAGGTACTCGACGAAGTTCTTGCAGTGGACGCGATAGCGGACGCACTCCTCGGTGGTGTCGGTCCTCTCGGCGAAGAGCACAACTTCCTGGGCAACCAGGGCGTCGTTGTGCTCGCCCGGCGCGAGGACGTCGGCGAGCCTGGCCTTGAGGCGCCGCCTCAGGTCCTCGGTCTTCTCCGGCGAGCGCTCTTCAACATCCTCAACGATCGAAAGCGTGAGGTTGATCCGAGCTTCCAAGTCGCGGCCGATCGCCTCGCCTTCCTTCGACTTCATCTCGACCAGATCGTCGAGGGCAATCTCCAAGGCTTCCTTCGCCAGGAGAAAAGCCTGCGAAGGCTCCCATTCCTTGACTTCCTTCTTGAGGAGATCGGGCAGGGCAGCGAAAGTGGAGACGTCTATGTCGCCAGAACGGTTGTAGCGGGACTTCACCGCCTTGAGCAAATCGTGGTAGCGGTCGGCCACGGCCTCGTCGAGGACAATCGACTCGGTCAGCCCGCCGGGCTCTTCCCATCCGAGGGTCAACAGGATCCGGCCGCGGGATATCCGGGACTGGACCACCTTCTTGATCTCGTCCTCGAGTGGGCTTAAGAACCTGGGGACCTTCGCGACCATCTCAAAGAAGCGGTTGTTGAGGGACCGGAGTTCGGCAGTAACCCTGACGCCCTTCTCTTCTATCTCGCCCCTGCCGTAACCCGTCATGCTCCTGATCAACTACCTGACCTCGCACCGGCCTCGAGACCGCTTCGCTCTTTCATCCTATCGCCGCAGGGACAAGCGACAGCTCCGCTCCCAAATCCGACTTCAAGAGCATAACCCGTGGGTGGGTCTGTGTCAATCAAAACGCCGACGAGTTACTGACGACTTACCAGCGCTTGAGCCACCAGAAATACACGACCCCGAAGAGGGAGCCGGTGGCTATGGAAAGGATGATCCAGAAGGCGTAGGGATGGTGCTGGAAGGGGATGTTGACATTCATCGAGAAAATGCTCACCACCAGCGTGGGCACCATGATGCATAGGGTGATCACGTTGAGGGTCTTCACGAGCACGTTGATGTTGTTGCTGACGATCGAGGCGCGCGCGTCCATCAGGCTCGCCAGAATATTGGAGTAGATTTCCGACTGCCGGTAGCATTGGGTGTTCTCGATCAGGGTGTCTTCCAGGAGCTCGGCCTCCTCACGAGTGAAATCGAACTTGGCGGCGTTGAGCCGGATCTTCTCCAAGAGCACCCCATTGGAGTTGATCGAGTTGAGATAATAGACCAGGCTCTTCTCCAGCGTGAAGAGGTTGATCAGGTAGCGGTTTTCCATCGCTCGGTTGATCTTGTCCTGGAGCTGGTCGGATATCGAGCTTATCACCCGCAAGTGCTCGAGAAAGTGAAAGATCGACCGGTAAATCGTCCGGAGCATCACGTAACCCGGGCTTGCCGAACGCATCAGCTGGACGCCGTCGAAGACCGGCACGTCTTCGGAGATAACAATCACCAGGCGGTCCTTGAAAAGGAAAATCCCCGTCGAGCCCACCCGGAAAACGAACTGGTCCTGGTAGGAGTAGCTCTTGGGGCGTTTGAAAATGATGGCGACGTGGTCGGGCTCGAACTCGAGCCGAGAGAGCTCGTCGGGGTCGAGAGCCGAATTCAAGGTGTGCTCATCGATCTTCAGGGTGTTTACGAGGTAGCGTCTCTCCTCATCGTCCGGGCTTATGTACAGCGAGACCAGGCACGGGTCGGTCGCAACCTCGGCGAGCCTCTGATCGATCACATTGAAACGTCTGAGCATTGCCTTTGCCTCTCGGACTGCTGATTGAGCTTCTGGAGCGGCTTTCTCGCGACCTGATTATGGCACGCGTCCACCGGCTCGGTCAATGCCCATCGTCATTGTCGGGGGCGCTGGCCGCGGGCGCTTGCTCCCATTGCAGCCCCATTGTGGCGCGCTCCCATTGTAGCGTGCTACCAACTCTGCTAAGATCGCCTCACCATGCCTGTACCACTTGACTCACTCACGATTACGTTTCTGGCGCGCGACCTGGACGGACTGCTGCGGGGCCGCGAGATCGAGCGCGTCGCTATCGGCGAGGAGAAGATCCTGACCATATCGCTCGCCGAGAAGGGCATTGGGCAGGTGCGGTTTCTCTACGATCCTGCCTTTCCGGTGCTGTGCGTGGCGGAGCATGGCCCCGGTGGCGCAGCCGGCATTCCGGCCCCCCGGTTCGAAGATGCCTTGATCGGATGCCGCATCCAGCGGGTCGAACAGGTCGGGCTCGAGCGGGTCGTCCGGATCGATGCCGCCACCTCCGATGATCGCTTGCTGCACCTCTACTTCGAGCTCGCTCCACCCTTTCCCAATCTCTTCCTGACCGAGGCGGATCACACGATTCTGGCCGTGCTCCTCAGGGCCGGGACCAAGACCAAGCGGCGCTCGCTGAGCCAGGGCCAGGCCTATGTCCCACCGGCATCGCAGGCCAAGCGCCATCCCCTAGAGGTGGACGCGGCGGAGCTTGATGCTTTGCCATGGCGCAAGGATGATCAGGCTCTCGGCAAGGCGATTCTGGGCGTGAGCCCGTTTCTCTCCCGGGAGATCGTTTCCCGGGCGAAGCGGCTCGGCACGCTGGCCCAAGCCTTTGCCGAGATGATGGCAGCCTACCGGGCCTCACGGGTCGAGCCCTGCGTCTTTAGCGTTACGACCGAGCTCGCCAAGCATGCTCCTCAGGCTGGGCTGGCCTGGTACCGGCCGACGATGGGCGGCGTATTTGACCTCAAGCCCATGGCGTCGCTCAATGCAGCCGCCGCATCGGCAGGACGGCTCTTTATGCGGACTTCCGCCCTGGAGCGCAAGCGCACCGCGCTCGAGCGCGCCATCGCCAAGGAGATAGTCCGGTGGCAAGCTGTCGAGCAGGACGCCCACCGGGCCAAGCGGGGCAAGGCCAAGGCAGGCGAGCTCAGGCGCTGGGGCGAACTGCTGACCGCCAATTTGGCCAAGGTGAGGAAGGGCGAAGCCGAGGTCACTCTACCTGACATCTACTCCGAGGCTGGAGGGTCGGTCGTGGTACCGCTTGAGCCGCAGCTTACACCCCACGCCAATGCTGACTCTTACTTCAAGCGGGCGCGAAAGGCCGAGCGCAGCGCCCGGATGGCCGAGGAAACCATCCGCCGGGCCGAGCGAAGGCTCAAGCAGCTTGAGGCGCTCGAGAGCGAGGTTCGCTCAGCATCGGATGCGAAGGCCACGACCGACCGGACCACGTACGCGCGGCTTGGGGAGATCGAGCGCGAGCTCAGCCGCGCCACTACTACTCGCAAGGAACAGGAAGAGGAAGTTGATGCGCGGGCAGCCAGCCTGGGTATCCGGCCCCGCCGCTTTGTCGTGGCCGACGGGTGGACCGTGCTCGTGGGCCGCTCCGCTGAGGAGAACGACATCCTTACCCACAAGTACGCGGGCCCAAGCGACCTCTGGTTCCACGCCCGTCAGGCTCAGGGATCCCACGTGGTCTTGAAGCGCGACCGCAAGAAGACCGAGCCTTCCAAGCAAGCGATCATCGAGGCAGCGCGGTTGGCAGCCTACTACAGCAAGGCCAAGAACTCCAAGCACGTGCCGGTCGCTTACACCGAGAAGCGCTATGTCAAGAAGGTGCGGAAGGGCGCCGCGGGGCTTGCAGCGATGCTCCGCGAGAAAGTGGTATTCGTCAACCCGGCTCCACCCAGGGAGGCATCCGAGTGAGCTCCGAGACACGCATACGACCCGGGACCACGCAAGACTTGGACGCAATCGGAGAACTGTGGAAAGAATTCATGGATTTCCACAGCCAGCGCGATCCCCACTTTACCCGATCGGCCGATGGCGATGAGGCTTTCAGAGAATACCTGGCCGGCCACATTTCCTCTGGCGGGTCCTGCGTGCTGGTGGCCGAGCGCGCAGGGGAAGTCATCGGCTACTGCCTCGCGGTCGTGGCCAAGAGCCCGCCGGTCGTCGCTGAACGCGACCACGGCACCATTCTGGATCTTGCCGTCACCGCGCGCTATCGCAGGCAAGGCATCGGGCGGCGGCTCTATGAAACAGCTCTAGCCTGGCTCGTTGAGCACGGCATGCACCGAGTCGAGCTCCGGGCAGTTGTAAGCAATGAAGTCTCGACCGCCTTCTGGAAGAAGCTGGGTTTCAAGGCCTACATCGAGACCCTGTTCCGAGACGTATGAGGAGAAGCCCGCCCTCCCGCTCCATAGCAGTGGACTCCCCACTTTGCAGGTGATAACATTACTTAATCGCATCGGAGGTGCAGGTGGTAGCTATCATCGTGCTCGTATCAATGGCCGTGCTCGCGCTCGGCTACCTCGGCTATGGCCGGTTCCTCGGGAGATATGTCCGGCTCGATGACTCCAGGCCCACACCTGCAGTCCAGATCAATGACGGCGTTGACTACGTACCCGCCAAGGCCCAGATGCTCTTGGGTCAGCACTTCTCGGCAATTGCGGCGGCCGGCCCCATCGTTGGTCCCATCCTGGCCGGCATGTGGTTCGGCTGGGCCCCGGCCTTGGCCTGGATCGTGCTCGGTACCATCTTCATCGGTGGGACTCACGACTTCCTGAGCCTGGTGGCCTCGATCCGACACAAGGCTGCTTCGATTGGCGAGCTGGCGCGTGAGCAGATGTCGCGCCGGTCGCAGCTCCTCTACCTGGTATTCATCTGGATTGCTCTGGTTTACGTGATTGTGGCCTTCACCGACATCACCGCTCAGACCTTCACCACGGTTGCCGAGCATGAAGCCTACGGCCCGAGCGTAGTCTTCAGTTCCTTCATCTACTTGGGGCTGGGCGTGGGGATGGGAATCCTGCTGAGAAAGCGCAACACCAATCTCGGGATCGCGACGGCTGTGGCGCTGGCGCTGCTCTTCATCATGATCTTCGCCAGCACGAAGCTACCCGCCTCCCTGGTGAACCAGTTGCTCAGGGTCCACGTCAAGTCGTGGGAAGTGGTGCTCGTAGTGTATTGTTTCGCGGCCTCACTGGTTCCCATGTGGCTGCTCTTGCAGCCGCGCGGCTACCTGGGCGGATGGTTCCTCTACCTGACGATGGCGGCGGCCCTGTTCGGTGCTCTCTTCGGCGGCATCCTGGGTGGCTTCAAGCTGCAGTATCCAGCCTTCAACCTCGAGGGGCTTAAGAGCCTCGCAAACGGCAAGACGGTCATCCCGGTGCTCTTCATCACAGTGGCTTGCGGGGCGTGCTCGGGCTTCCATGCGATTGTGTCCGCCGGCACCACTTCCAAGCAGATCCGGAAAGAAGGCGACACCCTGAAGGTCGCTTACGGTGCCATGGTGCTCGAGGCCATGGTGGCAGTGCTGGCGCTCGCCACTCTAATGATTCTGCCCGTGGGGCACCCGGCGACCAAGGGTGATCCCAATTTCATATATGCGCGCGGGCTCGGAGACTACATGGCGCTCCTGGGCATCGACCGGAAGCTGACGCTGACCTTCGCGCTGCTAGCATTTTCGACTTTCGTCTATGACACGCTCGATGTGGCCACTCGTCTGGCCCGCTATATCCTCCAGGAAATCTTGAGCTGGAAGAGCCGCGCAGGCGCCGTTGGGGCGACGGCCATCACGCTGGCCCTGCCACTCGCGATCCTGCTGACCACCAAACAGAAAGCCTATCTGGTGGCCTGGCCGATTTTCGGCACCAGCAACCAGCTCCTGGCAGCTCTCACGCTGCTGATCCTTTCGGTGTGGCTCTACCGCACCGGCCGAAACGGCCTCTACACGCTGATCCCCATGGTCTTCATGCTGGCAATGACTGTGTGGTCGCTGATTCTCCAGATCGCGCCCTTCCTGAGACAGGCCACGGCTGGTGCCACGCGTGCAGCCGACGTCACCATCGGGGGAATCTGCGGTCTCATCTTGCTGGTCTTGAGCGTCTTCGTGGTGGTCGAGGCCGTGAGCATTCTAGCGCGCGTTGCCCGAGCCCCCCAAAGCAAAACCGTTCCGGACTAGACACGGCCACTCGCCACTACTCATAGGGGCCGATGGCGACGGATAGCCCGGAGGGCGTGGGGTTCCAACCGAAGGTCTAGTGGGGTTCCAACCGAAAGTCTACCGGAGCCGAGGCCCACGGGGTTTCACATACTAGGTATCAGCCTTAGCGTGGGCGCTTGATGCGGACCTCGATGGTGGTAGGACTCTCGACGTCGCGGAGGCTGGCGATGAAACCGGTGAGCACGCCCGCCAGGGCGCTCCGTACGAATTCATTCATGGGGACTTCGCGGCCGTTGACCACGAGGTGCGCCATTGGCCCCACAGGCCCGAGGATGTGCTTGTCGAAAAGGAAGGCGCCGAGTCTTTCAATCTCGCCCAGCTTGAAGCCCGGCACTCCTGCCGGCTTCGCATCATCTCCGACATAGGCCACCACCTGCGTCAGGCCGTCAGGCACATCACTGGGAACCGCGGTCACCACAATCTTGGGGATCTCGGCGCGCTTGAAACCTTCCACCACGATGTAGTCACAGGTGAAGAGCTGCCGCGCCGCAGCCTCCAGGTCATCACCTGGCGCCACCCCAGCGCTCGCCCTCACATTGATCTGAGTGCGCTCGGCGCTCGCCACGACCGCGCAGTCAGCGCCGGCTGCAAAGTGGCGCTCGGAGTCGGTCGCCGCAGGCTCCGTCGCAATCGCACCGTGAACGTGCTTCACGGTGCCGACCGAGAAGCCCTTAGCCTTGAGGAACTTGACCAGGCCCTCGACCACCCGGGTCTTGCCCGTATCCTTGTGGCCGCAGACTCCGATCACTCGCCCATCAAGCACTGACACACCCCCGTTCGCCTGCCCCGACTCGCTTCGCCTTGCCCAGCTCTACCTCCGCTGGCCGCCCTTTACCGCCGCCGCGGTTTGCCGCGCCGTTTCACCACCTGCTTCATTTCCTTGAGGAGCGCGGTGACCGCCTGAGACGGCGGCACCTTTTTGATGATCTCGCCTTTCCTGAAGATGAGCGCGGTGCCTCTCCCCGCGGCTATGCCAACATCGGCCTCGCGGGCCTCGCCCGGGCCGTTCACCACACATCCCATAATGGCCACGACCGTCGGTTCCTTGACGCCCTCGATCTTCTTCTCAACCTGCTTGACGATGCGCATCAGATCGACCTCGCAGCGGCCACAGGTCGGGCAGGAGATGATCACCGGCCCATGCTCCCTCAAGAACAGGGCCTTCAAGATCTCATGCCCCACCTTCACTTCTTCTTCCGGCGGTGCCGTGAGACTGACGCGGATGCTGTCGCCAATGCCTTCGGCCAAGAGCGTCCCGATTCCGACGGCCGATCGGATGATACCCGCCGGCGGATAGCCCGCCTCGGTCACGCCGACGTGCAGCGGATAACGGAACCGGTTGGCAATCATGCGGTAAGTCTCAATGGTGACCGGCACCCGCGACGCCTTGGCCGAGAGCACGATCTCGGTGAAGCCGATGTCCTCAAGCAAGGAGACCGTCCGCGTGATGCTCTCCACCAACGCTTCCGGAATGGGCGCTCCGTACTTCTGGAGCAGCGACTTGTCCAGCGAGCCTGCATTGACGCCGATCCTGAGCGGTGCCGTGTGGCGGCGCGCAGCCTCAGCTGTCCTTATCACGTTCTCCCGGCCGCCGATGTTGCCGGGGTTGATGCGCACGCAGTCGATCCCAGCCTCGAGCGCCATAAGCGCCAGCTTATAGTTGAAATGGATGTCAGCAATTATAGGAATCTTGGATTTCTGCCTGATCGGCCCTAGCGCCTCAGCAGCCTCGTAATCCGGCACTGCAATCCTCACCAGCTCGCAGCCCGCTTCCTCGAGGCTCTTGATCTGCTTCACGGTCGCCTTGACGTTGCGCGTGTCGGTCTTGGTCATCGACTCGACCACGACCGGCGAGCCGCCACCCATGGGCACGTTGCCCACATGGACCATCTTGGTAATCCTGCGCACATAGGATTCTCGTACGTGCAACTTAGCGCCTCCTTACCGAGACCCCTCGGACTTGAAATGATCAAAACCACCCGGCATCCCGCCCGGCATATCGTCCGGCTTGAGCTCCTTCTCGCCGTTGGGGCTCTTGAGCTTGACCCCGTAAGACTTGGGAATGATACCGCCAATCGGCGTCAGTTTGATGCCGAGCTTCGCTGCAAGCTCCGGCAGCTTATCCTGCTTCTTGGCGCTCATGGTAAAGAGCAGCTCGTACTCCTCGCCCCCTGAGATCGCCCAGGCGACCGCTTCCTCTTCACCTTTGAAGAAATCTCGCACCCCGGCCGAGATGGGAATCGCTTCGGCGTCGAGCTCCGCACCCACCTTGCTCGCCTCGAGGATGTGCCGCACGTCGGCCAGCAGACCATCGCTAATGTCGATCATCGAGGACGGCCTCAAGGCCTCCACGATCGCCCTTGAGGCCGGAAGCCTCGGGCTCGGGCGGCGGAATTTCTTTACGCACTCGCCGAGCGGGCTACCCTCGGCCGCCGCCACACCGTCCCTCAGGCACTTCATGCCGAGCGCGGCCTCCCCAAGCGCCCCCGTTACAACGATCAAGTCGCCCTCGCGCGCCCCCGACCGCAGGACCACCTCATCGCGCTCGCAGGTGCCGGCCAATGTGACCGAGATCGCGAAGGGACCGCGAATCTTCACGATGTCGCCGCCAACGATACTGACCCCAAAGGCATTGCCGCACTCGTCCAGCCCATCATAGAGGCCGTCCACATCGGCGGCGGTCATCCCGTCCGAGAGAAACAAGGTGACCAGGGCGTGCTTGGGGATCCCCCCGACCGCAGCAACATCGCTGACGTTGACGGCGAGCGCCTTCCAGCCCACGTCCTTCACGGAAAGCCAGTCATCTTCGTAGTGAGTCCCCTTGACCAGGCAATCAGTGGTTAGCACTTCCAGCACGGGCCCGCGCCTCAGGATGGCGCAGTCATCGCCGATACCAATCACGACGTCTTCGTCGTAGTTGGACTTGCGGCTGCGTATGCGCTCGATCAGGCCGAACTCGCCGATCTCGTCAAGTCTCACGGTGGCTATCCCTGTTCCAAGTACGTGTATGCGGAGTATGCAAGGGCGCTGACCCCGACCTTAAGCACTTCCTCGTCGAGGTCGAACTTGGCTTGATGCAGTTTGTGTATCTTCCCGGTCTTGGTGTTGGTGACACCGAGCAGGATGAAGGTGCCCGGCACCTGCTTGGCATAGTAAGCGAAATCCTCGCCACCCATCTCGAAGCCTGTGGTCTGGATGACCTTCGACTTGCCCAGCAACTCCCGGCAAGCCCCGCGTACCGTCTCCGAGAACGCCGGATCGCAGTAAACCTCGGGGTAGCCCTTGACGAACTTGAACTCGCCGGTGGCCCCGAAGGCGGCGCAGGTACCGTCGAGCACTTGCTTCACCATCTCCGGCACGCGCTTGCGGAGCTCCGGCCGCTTGGTCCGGATGGTGCCGTCCATCTCGACCGTGCTGGCAATGATATTATGGCGCTCGCCCCCAGCGATCCGGCCGACCGACACCACCACATTGTCGAGAGCGCTCACCCGTCTCGAGACAACCGTTTGGAGCGTGGTCAAGAACTGGGCTGCCACCACGATAGCATCCACGCCGACGTGGGGGCTCGAGCCGTGACCGCCGCGGCCTCTTATCTTGACGTGAAAGTCGTCGGCAGCTGCGGATATTGGGCCCGAGTTGACTGCCACCTTGCCGGCGACCACGGCGGGTTCGACATGGATGCCAATAATCGCGCTGACCGGCGGCGATGACAGGGCCCCGGCACGGATCATGCCGAGCGCTCCGCCCGGAGGCGTCTCCTCGGCGGGCTGAAAGATGAGCCGCACATTGCCGGGGAGCTTCGGCCCAAGAGCCCTGAGCACCATGCCGGCCCCGGCCACCATCGCCATATGATTGTCATGCCCGCACGCATGCATGAACCCCGGATTCTGGGATGCAAAGGCCAGGCCAGTCTCCTCGCAGAGATTGAGGGCGTCCATGTCGGCCCTCAAGGCCAACGTCTTCAAGCCTCGACCAGCGCCGCGCCCCGACGGTCGGGCCCCATGGCCCCGCACCATGGCCAGGATGCCAGTGCCGGCCACTCGCGAGCGGAACTCGATTCCCGCGCGCTTGAGGAAACCTGCGAGCAGGGCCTGGGTCTTGACCTCTTTGAAGGATTCCTCGGGCATGGCGTGGAGCGCCCGCCTCAGGCCAATGACGTCCTGCTCGTATCGGCTCGCCAGAGCCTGGATAGTCGATTTCAACGCGCGCCTCACTCTCAGTCTGAGATTATGTTTGCAATAGTTTCGGGAATCTTATCTGCAATTTCCCCAGCGAGATAACCGAAATGACCTTTCTCGGCCAAGAGCATGTCGCCAGCTGCCCCGTGAATGTAAACGCCCGAGTAGGCGGCTCTCGAAGGTGCCATGCCCTGGGCCACCAGCCCCGCGATGGTGCCCGTGAGCACATCCCCCGAGCCAGCGGTTGCCAATCCCGGATTGCCCGTCGGATTGATATAGGTCTCGCCATCAGGTGCGGCCACGATAGTCGGCGCCCCCTTAAGCACCAAGACAGCCCCCAGTTCGCGCGCTCCGCGAGCTGCAAAACCCACCGGGTCGGCAGCGATCTCGGCCTTCTCGACACCGAAGAGCCTGGCCGCTTCGCCGGCGTGAGGCGTGACTATGAGTGGGAAACCGAGCGATTTGAGGTCCCCGGCCCGTCCCGCAAAAGCGTTGATGCCATCGGCATCGAGCACACAGGGTTTGCCGAGCGCCGGAACGAGCTTCCGCACCAAGCCCACGGTCTCATCGTGGAGCGAAAGCCCCGGACCGATCGCTACGCAGTCGGCACGAGCGACAAGGGCCCGGAGCTCGTCAAGAGCGCTCAAGGCCAGGCTGCCCGCCGGGGTTTCATCCGCAGGCCGGGTCATCACTTCGGTCAGCTTTATTTCCATTATGGCATTGAGACTTCTCGGGATAGCGAGCGTCACAAGGCCGGCGCCGGCCCTCAGGGCTGAGTGCGAGGCGAGGGTCGCGGCCCCGGTTAAGCCGGTCGAGCCCGCTATGCAGACTACGTGGCCGCAGGACCACTTGTGGGCCGTGGGTGGCCGGATCGGCAGAGTTGCCACGACATCGCCCTTGCCAACCAGCAGGGTCTTAAGCCCAGCCTTGGCAATCACCTCGTCGGGAATCCCGATGTCGGCGATTGCCAAGTCACCGGTCGAGGCCTTGCCTGGATAGAGCACCTGCCCTAGCTTGGGAAGGCCCATCGTCACCGTCAACTCTGCGGTCACAGCTTTGACGAGCTTCCCCGTCGTGGCGTCCACTCCGGAGGGCATATCAACGGACACAACGGGAGTCGTGCCCAGATTGATGATTTCAATCACCTCGGCCGCCAGGCCACGGGGCTCGCCCTCGAAACCTGTGCCGAAAATGGCATCCACGACCAGATCGGCCTGAGCTAGGTCTCGCTGGAATGCCTCGAGGCCGCACTTGGCCACATCCACAAGCTCGAGGCGGGCGCGCCGCAACCGCTTGAGATTCGTCAGGGCATCGCCCTTGACATCGGTGGTCTTGCCCACCAGATAGGTCTTGACCTTGTAGCCATCAGCCTTGAGCAGCCGAGCAACGACCAAGCCGTCACCGCCGTTGTTGCCCTTGCCGCAGACGATCAAAGCGTAAGGAGGCTTGCCTCGCTTGCCGGCTCGCTTGGGCCTCCCGAAGGTGTTGAGGATTTCGTCTCGGACGGCGCCGCCGGCCCGTTCCATGAGCTTCGCGCCTGGCACGTGATCACGAATGGTGGCTTCGTCGATCGCGCGCATCTCGCGAGCCGTCACGATGGGTATCAAGACCGCCTCCTCCGAACGACCGGCGCTGAGGTCACGACAACAGCTATCGCCAGATCCCGCTCATGCGACAGACTGAGAGAGGCTAATCTCCCGGCGAGCGCTAGGGTGGCCTTGCCCGAAGGCCTGATCGCCGGGGCGCCTCCGCTCAAAGTCACCACTTCGACGCTCCGGTGCGCCAGGCCTCCCCGGTGCCAGGGTGAGACCGCCTTGAAGAAGGCTTCCTTGGCTGCAAACCGGGCCGCCAGCGACCGCGCGGGCAGCGCCTGGCTCTGGCAGTAGGCAATCTCGCCGTCGGTGTAAACCCGCTTGAGGAACCTGGCTCCCCAACGGCGAACCAGCCCCTCGATGCGCGAGATGGATACCAAATCCACGCCCGTGGAGACCCCGGTTTCGGGAGCCTCGTCCATCCGCAGGCCGCCTCCTGTCTTAGCCTTCATACGCCAGGTCCCGGGCCGCTCCGGCCCCGATTGCCGCGCTAGAACGCCGAGGCCACGCCATTCGGCGCCAAGCTTGAGCGTATCATATGCAAGGTGCCCCAAGCGGTCAATAAGGATATTGGGGCCTCCGCCGACCCGTCACCCCAAAAGCAAAGGCGGGCGGAGGCTCATCTCCGCCCGCCATCAACTTCCCACGGTTATCGCGTGTCAGCCAACTGTATCGCTATCGTTATCCGCTTTTGCTTACGCGTGCAACCAGACGCTACTTGAGGGACTGGCCAATCGTCCTGCCCACGCTAATCTCACCGTTGTCAATCCTGAGGTTAAAGCCGCACTCAGGATTGGAACACACCCACGCCTTGTACGTAATCGGTGCCCCCTCACGACCATAATCCGACAGCGGGATCAGGACACCATCATGACACTTCCTGCACTTGGGGAACGTACCTTCGCCTTCCATTAGCCTAACCTCCCATCCCTTCTCATTCACAGACGACTGACTCCAGCAAAAAAACTACCCTATGGCAAAACGACCAGCCCTCGACGCGTAATATACTATGGGCATCGCCGTCTAGTCAAGCAGCCCTTGCCCGCAGCGCGGCCTTGGCCCTCTTAGCAATTGCGACGAGTGGCACCGCTCGCCAAATCCTCGAGCGGCCCCAGCATCACCTCCTCTCCAGATTGACCCTACGCCATTCCCGTTCCCAGGCGCGCACCCGGACCCCCGCATTCCGGATAGGCTCCGGAAGCCGGGTCTCCTTGGCCGACGCCCGGGCGAGACTCATTGCATCCCTAAGCGATAGCAGATGACCGGCCACCACGCTCACGCCCGCCTTCGATTTCCGCAACTTCAGGAGGCCGGCTCGCCGCGTGCCTTCCCACTTGGCAATCTTTCTCAAGCCACCGACCCGCTCGCTGACTCCAAAGGAGGGCCTGCCCGAAATCACGCCAACATAACTCGCCAGCGGGATCTCCTCGCCGAGGGCCGGTTCCCGCACGGCGATCACGTCCACCTTGCGCTTGAGCATCTTGAGCACGCTCAATACCAGCGGCACAAAAACCAGCGGGCCGAGATTGCGATAAAGCAGCATGTCCAGCTCGTCGGTGGCTATGGCTTCTTCCAGCACCTCCAGCTTGGGAAATGACACCAGGCACGCGCATATGTGGACCTTGGATGCCTGCGGTGTCAGCATGATGTCGATGCCTGCGATCCGCCGCACGCGCTTGGTCGAGGGCTTGATCTTGATTCTTCGCGCCACCCGCCCCTTGAGCGTCGTCAGCTCCTTCGTTCTAAGTTCTCTAAGCGAACTCGGCTCAGCCATGACTTTCCCCCCTCACTTTGTCGCCTTCGACCATCTCCGGTAATCGGCCAACACGAAATCCTGCTTGCCCTCGCCCAGACCCATTGCCAGTTCTGGAATGCCACAGGCGGCCTCGGTGCAACCGAGGCAGGCACCCCGGCACTCCGCGGCAGGGACAAATTCGCTCCCCCGCCGCCTGTACAGCGGAACGTTGACGCCCTCGCAATTGGCGGAGCTCATGAAGCGGCTATTCAACCCGACCGGCCGGCCCCCCACCAATTCATATTCCATGCAGAGCGCAAAAGTGACGCCCCGCGCTTCGCACAAGTCACGAAGAGTATCGAAGACTCTCTTGCGATAATCGATTCCGGCGTGAAGCGCGCCGTCTATCGTCTCGCGGTAAAGCCGCTTGAGATCAAAGCCAAATCCTACACCGAAGGTCTTGAAGTTGGCAAACACTTCTTTGGCAATCCCATGTGGAATGTCCAGCACGCTGGCCACAACGTGCCGGGCCCCCGCATCAATTCCCCGCTCAACGACCAGCTTGAGCTCCGACCGCGAGTCCGCCAGATAAGGAATCACCGGGTCGATCCTCAAGACCACAGGCAGCCCCGCGACGGCGCACCGCTTCATCGAAGCGAAGAGCCCATCCACCGTCGCCCCGCCAGCCATGAGGGCGCGCCTGAGGTCCTCCCGCGCGGTAACTACTGAGAACTGGCCAAAGGAGTGATGCTGGCGGCGCATAGTCGAGATCACCTCGACCGGCACCTCGCACTTGGTGACGAATTCAACCGGTAGGTTGCGGCTAACGAATTCCCCGACGATGCGCTCCGAAAGATGGTAAACCGATTCCAGCTCCTGAAACGGATCGCATACCGGCGAGAGGTAGCCGCAGGAGGCCACTGCCAGGGAGTCCAGCTGGTCGGCAACCACACGGTCGAAATCTTCAAAGACCGTGACTATGCCGGTCTCATTGAACAGCCTGAAGTAGGGAGCGGGAAGCGCCCGGGCGTAGCAGAACGTGCAACCAACCGAGCAGCCGTTGTAGGGGTTGACCAGCAGGCGCTCGCCGGTGCACTCGCGCTTGCCCTTCCACCAGCCGTGGAGCTGCTTGCGCGAGGCGACGCGAATGTGGGGATGGGGCCGCTCGATCACCTCGAACTGCCTTGGCTCTCTACCTATCGTCAGCGTGACTTTGCGTGCCACAGGTCCTCCGGTTGCCCACGATCAGCTCGCATCCTATAATCTATAAACCGCCATCAGCTTGACGCCATCTACTTTCACGGAGAAGACTTCGCTCGTGGGACTGAATTTGTTCTCCTCCCACCTGAAGTTGGTGACGTAGTATCTGGCCTGGTGGTGATCGGTGACCGGGATCAAGCGCTTGCGGTCAGCGGGGCGCAGAATATCAATGTTGTACCTCCCGGGAGGTGTCGCCGCGAAGATGGGTATCGCGGGGCTCGGATCGGTGGCTGCGAGGTACTCAAGCCCCTTCCGGTAGGAAAGCCCCCAGTAATCCATTTCGAATCTCCCGCTGGCACCCTTGACGCCACCCACCAGCGAATTGAAGAAGACGTTCTCGTAGGGATGGTGGCGAATCATGAATGCGAAAGTGGATGCCAGGCTCAGGGCGACCACCAGGACCAGGCCGGCGGCAGCGATCCGGCTTGGAATCCCACGCCGCGTACCGCGCGCTCCAGGTTTCGACCCGCCGCGCGCCAGCCGCCACAGCCAATCCAGCCCGCCAAGTGCAATCAGGAGAAACGCCGGGTAAATGAAGAAGGAGTGCCGCCACTCGTCGTAAAGCACGACCCCTGAAGTGGTGTAATAGATGAGCGGCAGGAAGAACCAGCCCAAGATCACGATCGTGTTCCGGGTCCGCCGGAACCCACAGGCCACAAGCCCAACCCCGAAGAAGATGATGTAGCCGAGCGGGGTCGAGATGCCCATCCAGACAAGGGTATAGTGCCAGGGCAGCTTGGTGGACCAAACATACTTGCCGAGATATAAAACCGTCGCTTCCCAGGGAAAGCTGCTCATGCTTTCGAAGACCCTGATGAAGTTCCAGAAAGGATCGCGCCACAGCGTCGGCCATAGGATAACTGTCAAGCCCACCAGCACCCCGACGTAGGCGGCAAAGCTCGCAACAGCCCGCTTGGTCGCCGGAGTCCACCAGCGGCTCCCCGCTCCACTCGCGCGGCTTGCTGCTCCACCCAGGGCCGGCCGCCCCTTCTCCGGGAGCAGGTCGTAGGCCCAGCAGGCGAACGTGAGGGCCGGCACCATCACCCCGATTATCCGCGTATCGATGAGCACTGCCGAGACCACGCCGTGCAGCACGGCGGCGCGAAGGGTCTTGGCGTCAAGATAGCGCAGCATGGTGTAACCCGCCGCCACGAACACCGCAAGGAAAGGCACGTCCTTGGTGTTGTAGAAGCTGTGAGCGAAAATCCTTGGGCTCAGCACCAGCATCGCGCTACCGACGAGCCCGATCTTCCAGCTCCGGAACACGCGCTCGGCTAAGAGGTAGAAGCAGAACACGCCGAGCCAGAGCACCAGGAAGCTCACCAGGTGCCGCATCATGTAAATTGAGCGGGTATCGGTGAGACGGAGTCCCTTCTCGAGTCCATAGAGCGCGAGCTCGACCACGGGCCCATAATATCTATGGCGGTCCATGAAGAGCGCCTGGTCATGGTGGACCACATACTGATAGACCTCGGTCCCATACTCGCGCTGGACGGGTTCGTCCCAGGCGACGCCGTAATCTTTGAAAACCAAGATGCCGGCAACCAGCACGGCACCCAAGAACGCGGCAACCACTATCCGCTTGTGAGCTTCGAGAAAACCGCTGGGGTCCATGCGGGGCCTCACACCGTCCCTACCCTCGCCAGCTCAGGCTGGTCTCTTTGCGTTTGTAGATCATAAGCCGGCCCTGCGAATGCACAAGCGTATAGTTGGCTTCGATCCAGGGGCGCACCGCGAACTGGGGCGGCGCCGACCAGAGCAGAATGTAATCCACCGGCCGAGGGTACCTGTCAGGCCGAATCGTCCCCCGAATGCCCTCGAGCGATCCGATTATGGCCCACGGATTCAAGGACGATTTGTATCTCAGGGGAAAGTAAGACTTGTCACCTTCATAGTTGGCGAGATCAATCACCCCATTGCCCAGGCAGTAGTAACTCCCGGCATGGCGGTACACGCCGACCTTGGCTGACTCGCCTTTGTGATCGAAACTGATGGGAAGGATGGTGCTATTGGGCGCCACCACCGATATGCCGGAGGTGTACTCAGCCAGCCCGCGATTGAAAACCTTGCAAGCCTCCACGGTGAAGCCCAGGTGGACCAGCGCCGCGCCAAGCGCGGCGACACCTGCAGCTCGGCGCACCGCACCCGGCACATTGGCTACTATCCAGGGCAGGACCATAATCGGGGGAAAGAGCGCAAGCCGATAAGGTATGGAACCGCCCCCGAATGCCCTGGCCGGTGCAAGGAAGTAGAGGAGGACGGTGGCTGCGGCGAGCCCAAGAAACCCGTCGCGCCCGTCACCCACTTCACCGCCCGTTCGGCGACGCAAGCCCCGCCTCAAGACCAGGCCCACGCCTAGGAGCGCGGCGAGGATGATTGCGAGCGCGATGCCGACGTAGCGCTCCCGCGGGTCGAAGGCCACGAGCGAGCCCCCCGTTGCGAGATACCCGCCCAGCTGGCCGATCCCGCTTCTCCCGGCCGGTTCGCCGTGCCCCGTCGCCACGTAATAGGCCGGCAAGATGCAAGCTGGCACAAGCGCCAGGGCAAGCGCTATTGTCCGCCGGACTCGCTCGCGGTAGTGGATCGCCGCGAGTACAACCAGGGACATGAGCGCAATCCCCTCCGACAGAACATTGCAGGAATACACCAGCAAGAGCAGCAGATTAACGCCGATCCAACCCCGCCAGTCACGTCCCGCGAGATCGCGCCGCTTCCACCAGTAGCCAATAGTCACGAACACCAGCGGCACGCTGATTGAGAAGTTGTAGTAGCCGCTATGCAAGAGGTTGTT
>DATKKY010000309.1:0-5955 GCA_035542695.1 bacterium
AATCGCCTTGGTGATGTTGTGGGGCTGCCGCAGATTCTTGACTTCCACCACGAAAGTCCCTTCGACCACCGCCCCGCGGCTCGCCATGTCTATGTTCATGATGTTGGCCTGCTCGTCGGAAATCGCCTTGGCTATGTCCGCAAGGAGACTCCGCCGGTCCTCACCGATCAGGCTGACCTTGACTGGGAAGGTCTGCTCGCGGTCGGTGTCCCAAGAGGCTTCCACAATCCTTTCCTCGGGAACGCCTTGCTTGAAAACGTTCTGGCAGACATCCCGGTGAACCGAAATGCCTCTGCCTTTGGTTATCACCCCGACGACGCGGTCTCCCGGAACCGGTTGACAGCACTTGGCAAATCTGATCAAGATGTCGTCGATCCCCTGAACTCTGATTCCCGAAGCGGGTCGCACCCGGCTTGGCGCGCCCTCTCGGGCGGCCGTCTCCTTCTTGCTGGGATAGAACTTCCGCAGGATCTGCTGGCAGGAGACATCCCCGCAGCCTATGGCGAAGAGGAACCCCTCGTAATCGTTCTTGCCATAGAACTCGGCCACATCCAGCAGTTCCTTCTCGCCGGGAAACGGCTTCCGGGCCTTTCTGAACTCGCGCTGAAGCGACTCCAGCCCATGATCCACGATGTCCTTGTATCCCTTGATCTTGAGCCAGCGCTTTATTCGCGAGCGCGCTCCGGCGGTCTTCGCAATCTTGAGCCAGTCCCTGCTGGGCTCAGCATTGGCCTGGGTCAGGATCTCAACCGTGTCTCCAGTCTTGAGTTCGTGGGAGAGCGGCACTAACTTGCCGTTGACCTTGGCTCCCACACACCGGTTGCCAACCTGGGTGTGGACCGCAAAGGCGAAGTCTATCGGAGTGGCAGCGCGGGGCAGGTTCTTCAGCTCGCCCTTGGGTGTAAACACAAATATCTCATCATGATACAGGTCTGCCTTGAGAGAATACATGAATTCCCGCGGATCGGTCAGATCCTGTAGCCACTCCAACGTCCGCCTCAGCCACGATAGCTGCTCGTCCAGCCTTGGGTCGGCCTCGCCGCCTTCCTTGTATCTCCAGTGTGCCGCGATGCCTTCCTCAGCAGTCTTGTGCATCTCCCTGGTCCTGATCTGAATCTCCACCATCTCGCCCCGGGGTCCTATCACCGTGGTGTGAAGCGACCGATACATGTTCTGCTTGGGTGTCGCGATGAAGTCCTTGATGCGATCCAGCACCGGCGTGTAACTGGAGTGGACCACGCCCAGAGCTTTGTAGCACTCAGGCACATCATTGGTCAGCACCCTGACGGCGAGCAGGTCAAAGATGTCCTCGATCGGCCGGCCCTGGTTCTTCATCTTCATATAAACGCTGTAGAAGTGCTTGGGCCTGCCGGTGATCTCGGCATCAATCCCCGCTGCCCTGAGGTTCTCGAGCAGCGGGCCCTTCAGCTCCTCAATATAGGCCTCCCGGTCCTTGCGGCTTGCGGCGATTTGGTTGGCCAAGAGCTCATAGGCCTGAGGATCGAGGTACTTCAGCGAGAGGTCCTCAAGCTCCCACTTGAACCGCGCGATACCCAGTCGATGGGCAAGCGGCGCGAACACGTCCTGCGTCTCCCGTGCTATCCTTAGCTGATCGTCCGGCGGCAGGAACTGGAGAGTTCTCATATTGTGCAATCTGTCGGCCAGCTTGATCAGGATCACGCGGACATCCCTGGCCATCGATATCAGCATCTTCCGGTACTTCTCCATCTGCTCCTGTTCAGGGCTATCGAAACTCATCTCGCTCAGATGAGTGACACCATCGACGATCGCGCCGATTTCCTCTCCAAATTCCTGCTTCACCTTGTCCAATCCAGTCTTGGTGTCCTCAACAATGTCATGGAGGAGGCCGCAAGCTATGGTGACTGAATCGAGGCGCAGATCTGCGAGGATGCGCGCCGTTTCAACGCAATGCGACACGTAGGGATCGCCCGAAACCCTCAGCTGGCCTTCGTGGGCCTTGGCGCTGAAAGCATAGGCGCGCTTGATCAGGTCCAGGTCGGCACCCGGCCTCAGGTGCCGAATATCGGACAGAAGTGACTCCGCATCGTTCGCCTGGGATGTCGCACTGGTAGGACGCGCTGGATCATTCATCATTGACACCACTCTAAATGGCCTTACAAGTCGTCACAAGTAGAATATCGGAAATAGTGGAGGCCGCCGAAAGAGAAAAGCGGCTTTCGGAAGGACGGCAGAGACAGGAATCCCTCGAGCGTTGCCACAGCAGGTGAGCGGAAGCCGGAGCAGGCGATAAGCCGAGTCCTGTTGCGACGGCCGGCTTTCCGCAACCGAGGCCGCCGCCGGTGATCATTACTCTGGGATGCGAGTTGCCCCGCACCTCAAGCGACCCTACCCGGGAATCATAGCGAAGCGGGCCACTTCTCTTCCCCTATTTGGTCTTGCTCCGAGCGGGGTTTACCAAGCTGCCTCCGTCGCCGGAGGCACTGGTGAGCTCTTACCTCGCCTTTTCACCCTTACCGGCCGAGGCCGGCGGTATGTTTTCTGTGGTACTTTCCTTGGGATCGCTCCCACTGGGTGTTACCCAGCGCTCTGCCCTCTGGAGCTCGGACTTTCCTCACACAGGGCGAACCCTGTGCGCGACCACCTGGCCTGCTCCGGCCAGTGTTCCATCAAAGCTATTCTCTTTTTCGCGATGCCGCGCCCAGATTGGCAAGCCTGTCAGCTTGCTTGTTCTCGCTGTTGGCGACCTGCTTTATCTCGAATCTCGCGAATCGCTGGCTTAGTTGTTTGAGATCACGGTACAGCGGGGCAAGGCTTGCGCTCTTCACCTTGTACCCACCCTTAATCTGGTTCGCCACCAGACCGCTGTCAACTCTTAGCTCAAGCTCGCTGGCGCCCAGCTCGAGCGCCCGCGAGAGAGCGAGAATGGCGCCCTTGTACTCAGCAACATTGTTGGTGGTCTCGCCCAGATAGCGGTAGTCCTCAAGCAGCACTCCACCGGCCTCATCAAGCAGCACTATTCCACAACCTGCATGTCCCGGATTCCCGCTTGATGCTCCGTCGGAGTATGCCACGAGCCTGAGCCCCGCCCGGGATGACTTCCGCAGGGACCTTGAGCGCACCGCATTTGCGCTCGCAGGCGAACCCTCGCCGGCGGAACCTAGGCTCTCCGCGGCCCGGAAGATCTCTTCGGCAAGTGCCTTGCGCGAGACAAAACCGGCTTCCTTCCAGGCCCTGTCAATGACCTCCCCTCCCGCAAGCAGTCTAAGTGCGTAGGCAAGATCTCCGGTGCCATCCCTCACTGCTCTTCTCCTCGCCACAGGATCATCCTGCCGCAGCCCTCACAGGTGATCAGACGATCGGCCCGCCGCAGTATCTGCATCTCCTGCGGGGGAATTCGCCGGAAGCAACCGCCGCAGGCGCCGTTCTTGACAGCCGCCACGGCCAGGCCATCTTTGACCTCTCTAATTCTCTCGTACCTTGCGAGCAACCCCTGATCGAGCCCGGAGACCATACCGGCCCGCTTACCGTCCCGTTCGGCGATCGCCTTCCTCAACCCTTCCGCATCCCGGTCAAGTGCAGCATGCTCCTGTTTCACCCGCTCCATCGCGGCCTTGAGCGTCTTTTCTTCGTCCGCAATCGCACGAGTCACCTTCTCCGAACGCTCGAGAATCTCTAGAATTTCATCCTCGAACGCGGAAACCTGGCCGTCCAACCCGGTTATCTCGTGCTGCAGGGCCTCGTACTCGCGGTTGCTTTTCACCTGAAACAACTGAACTTGGAACTTGGCCTTCTTCTGAGAGGTTCCATCCAGCTCCAGTTCCTTGTCCTTCCTCAGCTTCGCAAGGTCCAGCGCCTCCTGCTTCAAGGCCTTGAGCTTGGCTTCGATCTCACTGACCTGGGCTGACAGCTGATCCTTCTTTTCGGGTATCGCCTCCTCGTCTGCTCGCAAGTCATCTATCTCATCGTCAAGCTGTTGGAGAGCGAACAGCAGTTCAATCGTTTCCTTCATGTAATTGCCCCTTCCTTTCGCGCCCCCACGAGCAAGAAAGCCTCAATCCGTCCAGCGACGGCAATCGGTTGCGATTAAGATAAAAAAAAGAGGCGTGCGCCGGATCGCGGCACACGCCTCGCAGGTCGTTTCTCGACCCGAGTTCTCCCAGACTTTCCTACATCTCCTAAGTCTCTCGAGCATCGGCACCGTTAAATGGTGGGCGATACTGGGATTGAACCAGTGACCTCCCGCGTGTGAGGCGGGCGCTCTAAACCGCTGAGCTAATCGCCCAATCACAAAAAATGGTGGGCCCACTAGGTCTCGAACCTAGGACCTTCCGGTTATGAGCCGGGCGCTCTGACCGACTGAGCTATGGGCCCTCGACTGTCTATTATAACATGCTCCACCTAGCGTCAAGCTAAAACTGGCAACGGCTTCACGGCACATCGATGTAGCCGGTCAGCTTGCGCGCCCTCGATGGGTGCTTGAGCTTCCTCAAGGCCTTGGCCTCGATCTGCCGGACCCGCTCGCGGGTGACATTGAAGATGCTGCCCACCTCTTCCAGGGTCCTCGGACAGCCATCACCAAGCCCGAACCTCAGCCTTATCACCTTCTCCTCGCGCCGGGTCAAAGTCGACAGCACGCTGCTCATCGCTTCCTGCAACATCACGAAAGCCGCTGATTGGGCCGGGGAGACAACGCGGGTGTCCTCGATGAAGTCGCCCAAATTGCTGTCCTCGTCCTCGCCTATCGGCCGGTCCAGCGATATCGGCTCCTGAGCGGCCTTGAGCACGCTCTTCACCTTGTCCAGCGGCAAGTCCAGCGTCTTCGCTATCTCCTCTGGGGATGGCTCTCGGCCGTATTCCTGCACCAGCCTTCTGGAGGCCCGCAGCACCTTGTTGATTGCTTCAATCATGTGGACAGGCACACGGATGGTCCGGGCCTGATCAGCTATCGCCCGCGTGATCGCCTGCCTTATCCACCAGGTCGCGTAGGTCGAAAACTTGTAGCCCTTCTTGTAGTCGAACTTCTCCACCGCACGCATCAGGCCGCTGTTGCCTTCCTGAATCAGATCAAGGAACTCCAGCCCCCTGTTGACGTAGCGTTTGGCGATCGATATCACCAGCCGGACGTTGGCCTCGACCATCTTCTTCTTGCCGTCGTTGACCATCATCTCGCCGTCTCCGAACTCCCTTACCAGGAAGAGCAGATCAGCGGCAGTCATTCTAGCTTCGATCTCAACTCGGCGCGCTTTCCTCCTTGCGTTCCGTATGCGTTTCTCGTAGTTGCGGCATTCTTGAGACGTGAGGTCGATCGCCTTCAAGGCCCGCTTAGCACGAACGCCTCCCCTGGCGCTCAGCCGGACTGCTTCCAGGATCTTGACAGCCTTGCAGCCGGCTTCCCTCTCAACATCCTGGACCTCCTTGTGGCAGTCCCCAATCCTGGCCGCCAGGTTCCTCGGCCGTTCGGCCAGCTTTTCGATTTGCTGGCGGTGGAGCCGCAGGAGTGACAGCTCTTTGAGTCTGCGTTCGGACAGTTTCTCCAGCTGGGCCCTCAGCACCTTCTCCTTCTTGCGACCGGCTCTTGTCCCGAGTCTCTTCTCGAGCTTCTCCATGTCATCGTGCAGCTTCAAGACTTTCTTGATCGACCTAAGGGCTCGCTGCTTCTCCCGCCTGCCCGTGTACATCGGACCCCAGGCCCCGATGTCCACCTGAAGAAAATCCTCGATCTTGATCTTGTTCTTCTCAAGTCTCTGGCCCAGCACGCTGAGATCGCGGTACGACGTAGGGCAAGCAAACACCGCCCGCTCCACCCGGGTCTGTCCATCCTCAATCTGCCTGGCCAGCCTTATCTCGCCTTCACGGTCAAGCAGCGGGACCTTACCCATCTCTTTCAGGTACATCCTGATTGGGTCGTCGTAGCGGGCGCTCTGGGTGCTCATCTGGGCCTCTAACTTCTTGGCCTTCTCCTTCTCGTGCTTG
>DATKKY010000310.1:0-8380 GCA_035542695.1 bacterium
CCTGACCAAGCGGGGGTCGCTGCCGGAGAAGCGACAGGTGGTATTTCACTTCGCGGACCGTACGTCCCTCGCCATCAGCTTCTGGTGGTTCGGCTATGTGCACTACGTCGCCCCGGACGAACTCGCCAAGCACAAGATGACCCGCGATCTGGGGCCCAATGCGATTGACGTCGATGCTCCTCACCTCGAGCGCATGATCGCGGGCCGCCGCGGCCAGGTCAAAGCCTTCCTGCTCGACCAGACCAACCTTGCGGGCATCGGCAACGCCTACATTCACGATATCCTTTTTCTGGCCCGGCTCCACCCCGAGCGGAAGCTCAGCACCTTGACGGCGGACGAGATCACCGGCCTGGCCAAGGCCATCGAGGATGGGCTGCTGCCCAGCATCAAGCAAGGCGGAGCCTTCTATGAGCTCAATCTTTACGGACGAAAGGGCGGGTTTACCAAAGAGAACATCATCATCGGCTATCGCGAAGGCGAGCCCTGCCCCGAGTGCGGTACCTTAATCAAGAAGATCAGGACCGGCAGCACCAGCACCTTCATATGCCCAACCTGCCAGCCTGTGGCTCACCGCCGGTCCAGCCGAGGCCGCGCTCCCTAGTGCGACAGCGGGACAAGTCTGAATATAACTCCCGCGGGCACGACTTCGAAGTGCTGCTTCAAACCGGCGAGGTCATAGTAGGGCTCAGTTCGTGCCACATAGACTGGCCTTTCCTTCGACTGGGCAAGTGCAAATGGCACCTGCTCCTGAAGGTAGAGCTCGATCGGGTGCACATCGGGCCGTGCCTTCTCTGTTGCCTGCAGATAAAGCATAGGTTGCAGCATCGTGTGATCGGCGATTATGGCCGCATTCGGCGCCAGTTCACGGAAGGCGGCTTCGGCGAAATTGCGCGCGCCGTGATAGCCCCGTTTGGAAGGGCATAGGAAGTACTTGAGCGCAGGGCGGCCCGGGATTTCCTTCATCCCCAGCCGAGCAGCTGTGATCCCAACCTTGGGCAGGAGCCGCGGCGCGGCCACGTAAGCGGCCACCGGCATGGCCACTGTCGCGAGCAGCAATCCCGCAGCCAGTGCAGCCCTAAAGGCACGCGCTCTCGGCCATCGCCACTCCAGCAGGCCTTTGGCACCCAGCGCAATCCAGAAAGCGCAAACGAAATACGCTAGCATGTAGAACACGTACGTATCTGGGGTCGTGAACTTCAGGACAGCTCCCACGTTCGCGACAAATACCAGCAGCAGGCAGATGGCAAGAGGCCGGAATCTGAAAGATTCACGAACCCCCTTCACGGCGACTACTATGGCGGGGCTCGGGAACTGCATCACCAAGTAGACGGCGAACATCGCAAGCCCTACACCTAGCTGCCGTGGCCCAGGGATGTAGCTCCCCACGTTGAACGAAACACCATGCACGCGCCCGAAAACCGCCTCGTAGGTCCCGACGATAAGTGCAAAGACCAACAGAGCAGGCGACCAGACCAAGACACCGCTCCTCTGCTCGGTCAGCCTCCATGCGGCCAGCACGACCAGTCCGGGAATCGCGAGCCACATCATTATATGGTTGTCGACAGCCAGCCCCGCCGCGATTGCAGCGATAATAAGCCAGCGCCGCTCAAGCCTCGGGCTGAGAAGCAAGAAGAGTGCGGCCGCCAGCAGGACCATATTGAGCGAGTAAACTTCGGTTCTTACCGCGTGGGTCCAAAAAGTGTGGGACACTGCCAGGCCCGCCGCGCCCATCGCCGCTGCCCAAACCGACTTGGTCAGCCTGACCATCGTGGCAAACACCAACGCGACGGTGAGGGCTGCAAGTAGCGAGCAGAACAAGTTCACGCGGTACGCGACGTCTCCCAAGGGAAGCTTGGTGAAAGGGTGGGCCAGCAGGACCCAGAGAGGGTGGTCCCAGGGGTGGTCGGACGTCAGATCGAGGATGTATGCTTGACGCTGGAACTTGGCATCATCGCCCCAAAGAACGGTTGGAGCAAGCGTGAACAAGTAGAATGCCTGGGCAAGGACATAGGCGGCAGCTGCTTGCAGCGCCGGTCTCGACATGATGCGTCTGATTTCGCTCACTGCGCTTACCTCCCGACGTACGACATTGATCGCGGGCAGCAGCTGCCCAGAAAACCTCGCTCAGGCGACGCCGATTCTAATCGACGAGGCCCGGCTTCGCAAGCCCTTGGTGCCGATCTTAGCCGGGCCCATTGGGCCAGCCAAGTGAGCCGGGTCGCCGAGCGGTCTCCGGTCAGCTGACCAGCGACGACTTGAAGCCCCTGCCTAGCACCGTGTAGGTATCGTTGATGATCACGAAGGCGTCGGGATCAGTGTCTTTGATAAACTTCCTGAGATCGGCCAGCTGCTTGCGATGGATCACGGTGATGATCACTTCGCCCTCGCGGTTGAGATAAAGCGACCGGGCCTTCAGGGCCGTGCCGCTTCGATCGAGGGTGTGCAGGATATAGTCCTGGATCTCAGCGACCTTTGCCGAAGTGATGATCACCAGCTTGGAGTAGTTCCAGCCTTCGAGGATCATGTCGATAACTCGGGAAGACAGGAAGAGCACCAGGTAGCCGTAAAGCGGCGCCTCCAGATTTCGAAAAACAAGGCCTGAGGCCGATATGATGATGAAGTCGACAATCATGATGCCGAAGCCTATCGACATACCCGTGTACCGGTTGAGAATCTGGCCGATGATGTCGGTGCCCCCCGTGGAGGCCCGTCCCCTGAAGACGATCCCCAGGCCGATGCCCAACATCACACCGCCGTAGATGGAGGCCAGGATCGGGTTGCTGGTGGCCGAGGGCAGCTTCACCACCCGGTTGAAGAAGTCGATCATCAAGGAGGAAGCAATCATGCCGGCAAGGCTCTTCGCGCCATAGCGCCTGCCCATGTAGCGGATACCCACGGCGAAGAGCGGGATATTGAAAATGATCACTTGGATGCCGACAGGGAACCGGAAGAAGTAGTTCAAGATAACCGCTATGCCCGTCACCCCGCCGGCGACAAAATGGTGAGGGATGATGAAGAGCGCGTAGGCCAAGCCCATGATCACGCTGCCCAGCGCAATCATCGTGAAATCGAGAATGCCCTGCTTCAATCCCCTGCTCCTCATCCTCGGCTGGCCTCCCTTGGCCTCGGTCTCATCGGCTCTCATGCGATAGCCCCTCCTTCTTGCGCCTCGCGAGCGTTCCCCGGCAGCTCTGACTACCTAAGCAAGGGGCTCGGCGGCTATGAGACTAACTTCCTGCCCGTCGGGTCATAGATTGCGAATCGTCCCAGGCCGTGTTTCTGGAGGAAGAACTTGACGGACGTCGCCAAGACTCCAAGCCCGTACACGACGCTTCGCCGGAAGTTTATGGAGGATGCTTCACGGGCATAGTTCGTTGGCGAGGTGATTTCTCCGATTCGGTAGCCGAAGAAGGCGGCCTGGGCCAGCATCTGGTTGTCGAAGACGAAATCGTCGGAGTTCTCAAGCAAGGGAAGATTGATGAGGACCGATCGGGAGAAAGCCCTGTAGCCCGTGTGATACTCGGCCAGCTTCTGGCCCATCAGCATGTTCTCGAGCAGGGTCAGTGCCCGGTTCGCTATGTACTTGTAGCCAGGCATGCCGCCCTTCCGCGCCATTCCGCCCAGTATCCTCGACCCCAGCACCACGTCAAACATGTCGGAGCATATCAGGCCGGCCATCGCAGTGATCAACTTGGGAGGATACTGGTAGTCAGGGTGCAACATTATGATGATGTCCGCTCTTCTCCTCAGGGCCTCGCGGTAGCAGGTCTTCTGGTTCGCGCCATATCCCAGGTTCTTCTCGTGCACGAACACCTGAAGCCCGAGCCGCCTGGCCACCTCAACCGTCTGATCGGTCGAGTGATCGTCGGTCAGCAGGATCTCATCCACTATGCCACGGGGTATATCGTTGTAAGTCTTCTCTATGGTCTCCTGCGAGTTGTAAGCAGGCATCACCACGATCACTTTCCTGCCTTCAAGCACAGCCCCTCCTTATCTGGCAACGGTTGAGCCTAGCTGACGAAGCGGTGCTTCAAGTCCATTACGTCCCGGTAGTGAAGCACTCCGAGAATCCTGTCTTGCTCGTTGGTCACGGGGATTGCCCGGAATCCATAGCGGGCAAACATCCGCGAGGCATCCTTGAGGGTATTCTCAGGATTCAGGGTTATCAGCGTCTCGGTCATAATGTCGCGAAGCAGGTCGGTGTCCTTAGCCATCAAGAGCTCCTTGATGTCGATCACGCCCAGGAGCTTCCTGTTCTCACCCACGACGTAGAGATACATGATGACGTCCAGGCCCCTGGCCAGGGTACGGTAGGCGTCCTGCACTTCTCCGGCGGTCGTGTCGGGAGAGAACCGCAGATACTCCTGAGTGGTGTAATTAAGGATGTTCTCTTCCTGCTTCTCGAGGATCGACTGGATCTTGCCCGCGTTCTCTTCACCCAACAGCTCGAGAATCGCCTTAGTATCCTCCGCCGGCAGAATGGAGAGGATGTCGGCTGCCTGGCCGGGAGTCATCTCATCAATCAGGAGCGCGACCTTCTTCTTTTCAAGGGAGAACACCAGGTCACGCTGAACGTTGGGGTCGATTTCCTCCAGAGTGTCTGAAGCTTGTTCAGTATCCAGGCTGTTGAATATCGCGACTCGCTGTTCACGGTCCAGATCCTCGAGGATGTCAGCCAGGTCCACAGGATGCATGTCGGCTAGCTTCTCCTTGAGGATGTTGAGCTTGACCGCTCCCTTGAAGGTTGAGATCTCGGTCGGCAAGGGTTGGATGTATGCCCAGGAAACGGTCTGCTCCCTGATCCTGGACGCCAGCCCCGAGATGAAATTGGCCAGCCACCCCAGGCCGATCCGCCGCAAGAGACCGTAGTGGCTGAGGTCCGCCGCGGTCACGTAGAGCTTGCCGCCGCGCCTGGTCAGCCGGATGTCATAGACCACCTCGACCTCCCGGCCATCGATGTCAAGCACCTTCTTGTCGAGAACGTGGTCCTTGAGCAGGATCTCCTCCTGCTTGAGCTCCCGCACATAGGAGTCGACCGCTTCGATGTCGATGGTCACCTGCCCGGGCTGGATGCTGGTGACCTTCTCGAGGGGCACGATCAACGTCGGCTGCCCGAAGGGGCGCGATACAACGATCGCGGTCACTTCAGGCAATTTGATCTGCTCTATGGCAATCAGATCAGCCAGTCTGCCGATCTTCTTGCCGCCCAGCATCACCTTGTATCCGATGATCTCGGCCAGCAGATAGACCTCTTCGCCGTTCGCTCTCGCAGCCCGCCCGGCCACTGCAGGTCCGTTCATGCTTCCTACCTCAGCAATGTGATGAACTTGAATATCAATATGCCCACCAGCGACAGCAGGTAGAGCCTGAGCAAGAGCAACGCAACCCGCACCAGCGGGGTGGTCTTGACGTGGGGGGTAGCATATTTGCGATTGATCGCCGCGATCTGTTCGATCGTGTGCCTGGCAAGTCCGGAGGCTCTCCGCGCCATTGTGATGAACAAGGTCTCGCCCATGCTATTCCCTCCCGCGCGGCCGCGCTGTCACCTCAGAATGTTGGGGAACAGGGCCGTAATCGAATAGAACGTGGACAGCGCAATAATAAGCACCACGATTGTAATGTTGGCCACGTTCTGGAACAAGCTGTTCTTGTACTTCCCCATCGCCTCCTCGTTGTTGAGGAGCAGCACCAGAAACACGAGCGCTGCGGGCAAGAGCGTCACCGCTATCACCTGAACAAAGAGGGTTATCAAGACAAGAGGCGCACCGGGGACCAGGGTTACCCCCCCGGCAGTTATCAGAGCTAGGAAGTAGAACGCATAGAACCAGGGCGCTTCATGAATCCTGTTGTTGAGCGAGTGCGCCCACCCGAACACCTCGCCGAATGCCCACGAGCTGGCAAGCGAAATACAGATCGCCCCCAAGAGGCCCGCGTCGAAGAGCCCTATCGCAAGCATGGTACCGAGGTACTTGTTGATGTGCATCAGGTCTATGGCGGCCTGGGCCGCATCGCGGATGTCGACACCGTGCAGCATGGTCCCGGTCAGGACGATGCAGAACGCTGCCACGACCACGGTGAAGAGCGCACCAACCACAGTGTCGATCTTGGACCACAGAATGTCCTTCTCCTGAATCCCCTTGTCCACTACGGCGCTCTGCTGGAAGAACACCATCCACGGGGCAATCGTAGTTCCTATGTTGGCCATCAAGTAGAAGAGCAGGGTGTTAGTTATGCCGCCCTCGGGCACGTGAGGGAGGATGCCGTGAGCCAAGATGCGCTCGACTGACGGCCGAACAATGATGGCACACGGTATGTACACCAGATTCATTGCGCAGAAGAACAAAGCGATCTTCTCCCAGGTCCAGTAATTCCCCTTGAGGACCATCGCTCCCATGATGATAACCACGCCCAGAACGGTGACCACCGGCGGCACGCCGAAGATCGCCATCGCCGCGCCCATGCCGATGAACTCGGTGATCAAGGTCAGCCAATCGATCAGAATCAAATCGAGGATCGAGAACCAACCCCAGAATGGTCCGAATCCATAGAAGATCGCTTCCGCGTGGCCGCGCTTGGTCACAGCGCCCAAGCGCACCGTCATCTCCTGAACAAAGAAAGCGACCGGACCGAGAAGTGCGAGGAACCACAGCAAGCTATAACCGAACTTAGCTCCTGTGGCCGCGTAGGTGGTGATACCGCCGGCATCGTTGTCGGCTACCATTACGATGATGCCCGGGCCCGCAATAATGCCGTAGATCTTGAGAGCCTTCCAGACTTTTCGCCATGTGTAGAATGCCCGAGCCCAGAAATTCATCGCTCCGACCTCTGGATGAAATGGCCCTGCATTTTAGGCCTTTCATGGCAGCGCGCAAATCCGACATGCCGTCGAACTCGTCAGGTGATCCTATTGCGGCTGCACCTCCCCGAGAGACCGTGTGAACCAGATAGCTGACAGAGACCATATCTTTGAAAGTTTACCTTGAGTGGCGTCCGGTTGCAAGCGCAATTTGGCTTTCGGGCGCGGCCTGCAAGGGGGCGCCGTGACCCCGGGAGGCCTGCCGGCTGCCGCCGGCTTGGGCCTCACGGCGGCGCCTCTTTCTGTTGCCCACAGGCCATGAAACATGTATAATGATTGGGTATATCCGGCGGGCATGAACGCCATCGCCAGCATTGGCCTTGATTGCCACGAGCGTACTCTATTGTCCGAGGAGGTTTAACTTCTGATGGTCAGACCACATGGTGGAAGACTTGTAGACCGGGCCCTGAAGGGCAAAGAGGCCGAAGCGGCCGCCAGGGCGATCCCCAAGCTGAAGAGCCTCACCCTCGACCGCATGAGCGTGGTCGATCTCCGGAACATCGGGGTTGGAAGATACAGCCCGCTTGAGGGTTTCGTCGGCAAGGCGGACCTGGAATCGGTGGTCAAGACCACCCGACTCAAGAGCGGCGTGGTCTGGTCCATCCCCATCCTGCTGGATGCGAGCGAGGATGAGGCACGTGACCTCAGGGAGGGTGAGGATGTCGCGCTTAGGGACGAGGCCGGCAAACCTATAGCGATCTTGCATCTGGCCGAGAAATACTCCTATCCCAAGGATGCGATCGCCAAGAGCGTCTTCGGAACCGATGACCTGAAACACCCCGGGGTTAAGTCCACGATGGAGATGAAGGACGTCTTCCTGGCCGGCCAGATCGACCTGGTGGACACGTCCAAGGAGCCATTCCCTGATTACAACCTAACCCCCAGCGAGACGCGCCGGATCTTCGAAGAGAAGGGGTGGAAGACCGTGGCTGGCTTTCAGACCAGGAACGCCCCCCACAACGGTCACGAGCACATGCAGAAGGTGGTGCTCTCAATGGTCGACGGCCTGTTCATCAACCCCGTGATCGGCAAGAAGAAGAAAGGTGACTTCACCGACCAGGCGATCTTGAGAGCCTACGACGTCCTCCTGGCCGAGTACTTCCCCAAAGACCGAGTGTTCATGAGCATCCTCCCGATGGAAATGCGCTACGCGGGCCCGAAGGAAGCGATCCACCACGCCGTCATCCGCAAGAACTTCGGATGCACTCACCTGATCGTGGGCCGCGACCACGCCGGCGTGGGTGACTACTACGAGCCCGAGGCGGCAATCGAAATCTTCAAGAACTTCACCGATCTCGAGATAAGCCCATTGACCATAAGGGGCGATTTCTTCCACTGCAGGAAGTGCGCCCAGCTGGAGAGCGAGCGGACTTGCCCGCACAGCGACGACCAGAAGATCAAGTTTTCCGGGACGGTGATCCGAAAGATGCTCCTCGAAGGCGGTTCTCCTCCACCCGAGATCTTCAGGCCAGAGGTCTTCGAGGCACTTCGACAGCTTAAGAATCCATTCGTAGAATAGCCGGC
>DATKKY010000311.1:0-3621 GCA_035542695.1 bacterium
ACCGACTCTTGGTCCACGAGGTATCTCCCAACTCTGGGCTATTGATCTCCTCGGTGTGGGTGGCCAGGACCTCGAACTTGAGGGTATTGCTCGCTGAGAAGTGCAGCCGACCGTCAAAGCCTACAAGCGAACCGGAACCTCCCTTGTCGAAACGCCGATCAGTCATCACGATCCCCAGGTGCGACTGGTTGCCAAAATCCTGCTTGGCCCGCAGGATGTTGGAATAGCTCTTCCCGTTCTCGACGA
This sequence comes from bacterium, assembly GCA_035542695.1. GTDB lineage: Bacteria > Arandabacterota > Arandabacteria > Arandabacterales > Arandabacteraceae > DATKKY01. The sequence continues at coordinate 247 of DATKKY010000311.1, forward strand.
AAGCACTGGTCTCCTCGAAGGGGACGGTCACGGGCGAGTGCTCATCCCGGGCCGAAAGCAGGGCTACGCTCGCGGTTCCCCGGCGCAGCACCATCTTGCCAGCAACGAGCGGATCATTGACTGACCGCGTATAAATCGCGTTGAAGTAAGTTGTGAAGAGGTCGCTCCCCTCCTGAAAGAAAGGCCGCCGCTCGGGATAGAACAGAGCAAACGTGGAGTTGACGTCAATCTGTCGGACATCCGATTCAACTTGACTGAAATCCGGATTTATCGTGGCCTCAGCCGTCAGCTCCGAAGAGAGAGCATAAGCCACTCCCACACCGACGTCCCCCTTGATCTTGCCGTTCTTGAACTGGCCAGCATCATTGCGGAACCCTGACTGATGAGCCACGGCTGCCGGCAGGAGCTCAAAGCCCCGGCCCGGCTTGACGCCTGAAACCCCGGTGACTGTGCCCCACTGGCACGGCCAACAAGCCTCGTCGCGGTTGAGGGCTGCCCAGGAATACTGGTAGCGCGTCCCGCGCGGCCGGTTTCGCCAGAAGTCCATGTGCCAGGTCTGGTCCCGGCAGTCCGGGAAGCGGAGACTGGAGAAGGGAATTGCAAACTCCTCGACCCAACCAAAGTCGGTTATCCGGCCTGCTGTCCGGTAGATGAGATCGTAGGTCGCATCCTCCCCATTGGTTGGCGAGAATAAGAGGTCGCCCTGGACGCCATAAGGATTAGCGGCGATCTCATACGCTACGGTGGCCTCACCGTAAGTATCAAGGCACACGAAGACCACGTCGTCGCTGAAAATGTTATCCCGCGGGCAGAACGAAGCCCGGACCTCTCTGGGATCGTCATAGCAGAGGAAGGCCACATAGAGGTTGGCGTCGTCATAGGTGATGAGCGCCTCGGTGTTGACATCCGGCTTAGTCTGATCGCCAGGGGTGTGCTCCGCGAAATTGCTGGCCTTGGCCGCGCCCTTCCACCCCGGATCGTCCAGGTTGCCATCGATGTTAATCGGACCCGGTGCCCTCGAGACCCGCAGGCTTGGATGATAGACGGGGACAAAGCCGCTGTCTTGGCCCCACGCGGGGAGAGAAATCAGGGCGCAGGCGAGGAAGGCAAGGCAGATGATGCCGCGACCAAGCGCCAAGTAAGCCGTCATGCTCAAGGACCGTTTACGGTTCAGGTTGCAGGACCCCCGATAGTTACCCTGAGCCAAGAAAGCAATCCGTGTGCCACGGATTGGCTTGCCGGCAGGGCCCGGAAACGTCGGTACGGCAATGGTTTGCGGCTTGGGCCTCGCTATCTCGCAGCCGAGCTGTGTCCTTCCGACACGGGTGCGGAAGGGGCTGCCACACCGGCTTGGCCCCGAGGTCAACTGATGAGGGGCAGCGAGCCTCCGTCCTCGGGCGTTCGCTCTCGAGCGGGCTCCCGGTTGCCCGGGCCCTCCTCGAGCGCGCCTGGCACTGAGCCAGGCGCCGCGGCTGCGCGCGGCCCGCCCTCCTCCGGGAGCTCCCTCAAAAACGTAGTGGCAGCCCGCATGGAGCCCAGGAGAGTCTTGCAGTCACTATAAGCGCTGGCGGCCATCGCCCCAGCCTTGGCCACCCGGTTCTCCAGGATCTTGTCGACTTCGTCCAGACTCCGCTCAATCTTGGTGATATAAGCTTCCACGTTCTCGAAGTCTATCGAGCGCGCGAACTGGAGATGGAGATGGTAGAGGGCAAGGACGTAAGGAACAACCATGCTGTAGGCCATCAAGAGCACGCCCAGCTTGAAGGCATCGATGTGGCCCTTCCGGCAGAAACCGTAGATTGAGTCGGGCACCGCTGCAATCGCGATGGTGGTGGTGCAGGTCGGATCAATGTAAGACGCCACTTCCTTGACCTTGGTGCGAATGGCCTTCTCGACTTCATCTTCGAGCCGCTTGATGCGCACGGGGTCGGTCTCAGCTTCGATTCGCTCGAGAATCTCGACGCCGCTCCACTTGGAGTCCACGGGCAGCCGCTTCTTGTTGGGCAACACGATGGCGTACTCCACGACTCTGCCGCCCACCCTGAAGTCTTTGTCGATCATCTCGGGCGGGAATTGGCTAAAGGCTTCCGCCAGGATGTTCTCACCGGACGTTCCCCGGGACCTCGCGCCGACTACTACGCGCTCGATCCGCCGGGTTATCATGTGGATGTCATCGTCGCGCTTGGTCTGGTCCTCAAACCGCGTCTTGAGCTCGATCAAGACCCTGCGGGCATCACCCACATCTTTGGATATCGCCTGCTTTACATCGCCGGTGCTCTCGGCGAACTTGCCCTCGAAACCTTTGAGGGCCACTTCCAGCTTATTGAGGTTCTGCATGATCAGGGAATTGGCGTTGGCCAGCGTCGTGACCTGCGACTGGACCGCAGACATGTTCTTGAGGGAATCCAGGATGGTCGGCAGAGCCTGGTCGAGGGCACTAGCCTGCTTCTGGCGAGCGAGACGGCTCAGGATTATGACGAGCAGAACCACCGTGGCTGCCAACATGACATAGACAACGTAAGTCATCTCGCCCTCCTTGAATCGGTGCGCGCCCAGCTCGCCGACTTCCAGTTCATCTCTCGAAGAGAATCGTACGCACGTAGCGCGGATCAAGATCTTCGGCCGCGGCGAGCCCCCCTACCTCGGCTTCCAGTCCCCTCGCCTGCTTCCTGACGAACCCTGAGAGCGCCTCCATCTCCGACGGAGCGAAGCCCGTGCTTTCACCAAGCCAGATCAAGAAACGCTCTAGACGATCGGGTCTCACGCGCCGCCCGCCCAAACCGGCCGAACCGGCCGATCCCACCGCCATAACATCGTTCAGGACGCGGCCGGCATCCTTGCGGGCCAAAGGCGCAATATCGAATTCACCCTTGAGGGTGAAATTCACGAAACCGGTCAGCATCAGATTACCGAGGGTGATATCCTCAGGCCCAAGTGCGAAAACCTCGGCCAAGGCCGCCTTGGCCTCATGGGGTCGCGGGATGCCGAGCTTTTCGAAGCAGGCCCGGGCGGCAGCGCCAAGCTCGCGGAGCGCCTGAGCGGTCATGCGGACCTCATCCATCGTACCGAAGTCGCGGAGACCCCGCCCGGTGGCCGCGCCGCCGTAATACTGAGGGACTCGCATCATAAGACCCTTCATCAGCTCGGCCTCATCCTGCTCAAGGAACCCGAAGCCTCGAGCCACCCAGTCAGGCCAGTAGCGCCGGGCTAGCTCGGCTGCGGCGGTCTTGAGGTCGGCCACCCGGCTGAAGCCCACCTGGAAGATCTCCCTCAAGGAGACATCTGCCAGGACACCAGCAGCTCGCGCGCGATCGCCGTCGGTGAGGAAGAGAAGGCCCACATTGACCAGCGCGAAGAGCCGCGCGACGGCCCTCT
>DATKKY010000312.1:0-8938 GCA_035542695.1 bacterium
AGGAAAGTCCAACCGTCTTCCCGGTTCATCATAGTCGCTCATCCGGAGCTGCCGCAGATCAAGGGGATCAAGCGGAGCGCCCTCAGGTGTCAATCGCAAGATCACACCGAGGGATTCCTTCTGGTAGCTGCTGGCAACAGGATCGGCAGGCACGAAGGTCAGGTACACGCCTCGTCCGGCTGCAACGGTCTTGTCGATAAAGGAGTTGATCAGGGCTTCGTACCTGGTCTGGATAAGCCGGCCGTCGTAAGCCTGCTTGGCCTCAAATGGCGCCAAAGCTCTCAGGAATTCGGCAGTTTCCCTGGCCGATGCTGCCACGAGCTCGGGATGATGGTCCTTGAGCACCTGCAGATACCAGCTGCGTGAGAGTTGCAGTCGGCTTATCACTATCACATCTGGGCGGCGGCCTTCCACTGCCTGATAGTAGATCAGCGGGAAGAATTCAGGATCATATTCGGCTATTACCAGCGCGTTCTCGTTGGCAAGATCGAGGACATCGGAAGCGTAGTCCTCGGCAAACCGGTAGTGGCTCATGTCCACCCGACCGTATGTGAAGGGCACGGCCGCAATTGGCAGGAGCACCACGACCACTGCGCCGGCGACGCGGCTCTTAAACAACTGGGCCAGCTTGGCGCCGATATAGTAGAAGCCAACGCCCGCGGCGAGGCTGACACAGAAGTATGAAGGTATGTAGAATACACTGACAATCCACTTGTTCCCGGCTATTACCTCCGGCTGGCCGGCTGTCACGTTGATATTGACGATCAGGCTCACGATCGGAGCGCTCAACAGGAAGAAGGCAGCCACAAACAGGAACTGCTTGCGGCATTGCTTGGCGAGCAGCACAAGACCCAGGATGGCCGGCGCCAGGAATGCCGGAAACCACTGTCTCGGTAGGAGCACCCAGTAGTAGCCAAGCTGACCTAAGGTCTTCGAAAGGGTGCGCACCTCGTAGGGTATCAGACCACGGGTCACTACGAGCATGAAGTTGTGGAAGCTCTCCGGGTTGCCCCAATCCACAAGGGGATTATTGCGGGAGGCCAGGGGAAGATAGATCACCGGAGAGATGCCCAAGATAAAGAAGAATGCCGCGCCCGCCAGCCTCTTCCCGCTGGCGATATAGCGGGAGTCTTTGGCGAGAACGTACCCGAGCGCGAGCGGCACCATGATCACCGAGATGGGGTGGACCACCAGTCCCAGGGCGAGCGCGAAACACAAGCCGTAGAAGTAACCATCCCTGCGGTAGGGTTCAGCCGCCTCCCAACGGAAGAGGAGTAGCAGATCCAGGGCCAGCAAGAAGCCGCTCAGCCCATAGACTTCAGTTATCAGAGCTTGCTCCCAGATCTCGAAAGCAACTCCCGCCAGCACGCCCGAAGCAATGGCGGCCGCATGCGCGTATGGCGGGGGTGAGGCCTGCCAGCCAGCAGTTCTGCCTGCACCGTACACCCGGCCAAGCATAACCAGGACTGCCCATGCCAGAATCCCGGTGCTTGCAGCTGTGAAGAAGGCCGACATGAAGTTGAGGCGCCAGGCCACGCTGCTAAAGGGAAGGAACGCGAAGAGTCTTCCCATCATGCAGAAAAGCGGATAGCCTGGTGGGTGAGGCACTCCGACATTGTACGCGGCTGCGATCAACTCGCCGGAGTCCTCGAAGGTCACGCCCGGTGCCAGAGTCACGACATAGAGCACCAGGCTCAGAAGGAAAGGCACCAGCGTAACCAAAAGGATGCCGCGGCGGCTCATGAGGAAGATGGTAATGACCACGGGGCTCGCTCGTCAAATGGAATTCGCACAGCCCCTGCCCATCTCGCGGGTCCACTTCGCGCTGGCAGCCACATATTGACTTTGAATGCCGGCCGTGTTAATCAGACTTGGTATCCGAATGGGAGGTGGTCTCTACGGAAGAGATGATTGGCTACGTGTTGTTTGGGGTTCTTGCCCTATTTCTCTTGACAGGCATTTGGTACGTGGTTATACAAGCTCTGATGCGTTGATGGCGGGCTGGGCATCATGGCTCAAGGGAGGATCTGATTCCCATGTTTCACGTGATTGAAGCTGTGATCGGAGTTGCCCTGATCTATCTCGGCCTCTCCAAGTTTGGGCCGGCAGACCAGAAGATGGGGTTTCTCTTCGGCATGGTAGCTGTGCTGGGACTGATCCTGGCGGTCCACGGTATCCTGCTGTTCCTTGTTCCTGGGTTCTTCAAGCCTTCGGCGTGACAGGAAATGCCCGAGGAGACTGCCATGAGAATCACGCTCATCATCACCGATTTCGAAAATGTTGACATCGAGGAAGAAGTCGAGGTTGAAGAAGGCGACACGGTGAGGGTTTTTTACGACCGCGAGAAGGACGAGTTCGACTGGGAAGTGCTGTAACTGCCTGTATCCATTTACCTAAAGCTAAGTCCCCAGATTGCCGATTATCCCACAGAGATAGAGCCACAGCACTTACTCCAAACACAGGGTGAGGATTGTCCATGGAGGACAGACGGAGGATCCTGGTAGTTGACGACCAGGAGAGCATGCGATCCCTGCTTAAGGATATGCTGGAAGTGATCGGCTACGAAGTCACCCTGGCCGAAGGCGGTGAGGAGGCCTTGCGGCTGATGGAGTACAGCCAGTTTGACCTTGTCCTGACCGACCTCAATATGCCAGGCATGGACGGCACGGCCCTGCTGAGGGCCATCAAGTCTGTCCGCGCCGACCTTCCCGTCGTGATCATCACGGGTTACGGCACCTTCCACACTGAGAAGCGCGTGATGAGGGAGGGCGCCAACGGTTATATCTCCAAACCTTGCACCCTGAGCAAGATCGAGAGCACCCTTTCCAGCGTCTTCAGCGCCACGTGCTGAAGCGCCCATTGTTCCCCGGAAAGCCGCAATTTCCCTAAATTGAGCCTGCTTCGGCGCCGATCTGTCTTGTGGACGGACGTCAGACATGGAAGGGGGCAAGTGATGGCAGCATGTCCGTTTCTGACAGGTGTGTGGACCTTCAGGTGTCTCGCCAGGACCAATTTCGTCATTCCCACCATCACCGAAGAGACTCGCTATTGTCTGAGCAAGCACCCGGAGAGGTGTCCGCATTACCCCGATGTCAGGACAGAGAGGGCAAAGGACCAGAGCATGGTGCGGGCAAACCGCAACGCGAAGGTCCTCTAATAATGTAAGCGCGAGCCGGCAGCCGATCCGGCTTGCAGTGGAAACAGGCGATCACACGTGTCGCCCGACGTTGACCACTGAGGCTTCACGCCGCCCCCAAAATCCCCGGATTTTCCTAGAAGTTCCCTGAACTGCCCGCATCACCCAGGCCGCACCGTAACGTCTGACCAGCGCCAAGCCCGACGGCACCGTTCTTGCTCAGTCCCGCTCCACGGTGGGCGAGATGCGACAACCGGCAATCCTCTTGCTGCCCGCAGTCTGGGTCGGTCTGCTGCTAGGCGCCGAGCTGGGTAACAGCCTGGTATGCCTGGTGGTGCCGCTCCTCGCAATTGGTGTGATCGTGCCCATCTTCCGAGATCGGCGCGTCAGGATGGCGGCCATCGTCGCGGCCTGCTTCCTGGCAGGCGTTGTGCGAAGCCCGGAGGCTTCCTGGAACCGGACGGTGCCTCCCCGGTCGCTGGCCGGCGCTACCAGGATTCCCGTGGTGCTTGAGGTGGCGACTCCCTTCCTTGCAGCCGAGTGCTCCGATCGGGTGGTAGCTCGGGTGGAGCGAGTTGTTGCCGGTCCGGTAGTGCTCGGAGGCTGCCGAGTGATGCTCCGGGGATTCGAGGAAATCACACCCCCGGGCCGGAGCCGCTTCATCGTCTGCGGCAAGTTCGAGGCACCGAAACCCAGGCTGAACCCCTACGCCATGGATATGCGAACCCAATATGCGCGGCTCGGGGTCGTCGGAGCGGTTGACATAACCGCCATTGTCGGGAAGCCTGGCCGCGGGCCCGTCGCCAAATTCTCTGGATTTCGCGAGCAGCTGGAGGCACTGATTCTCAAGTCATATCCCGGCGAGGCTTCGGGCATGCTTGCCGCGATGCTGCTAGGTCAGCGCCGAACGGTGTCCCCCCATGTTCAAACAGTGATGCTTAAGGCCGGCACCTACCACGTGATCGCAGTCTCCGGCCTCCATGTGGTCATCGTGATCATGGTGCTTTCGTCCTTCCTGAGCATCCTGGGCTTGCCGCGGGCCCTGCTTGCGGCGATCTACTGCATTGCGGTTGTCTTCTACGTGATCTTCACCGGCAACCCGCCCTCGGCAGTCAGGGCCGCCGGACTTTTCCTGGCGGCAACTGCTTGCCGGCTACTTGAGTGGAAAGTGGATTTCACTAACGTGGCCTGCGCCGCCGGCACCGTGCTGCTTGTGGCCTTGCCTTATTTCGCCTGGGATATCGGCTTTCAGCTTTCGCTGGGCGCTGTGATTGGCATGACCGTGCTTGGGCGTCGGCTTGAAGCGCCTCGGGCCCGAGACGTCTCAATCATGGGGAAGGTCGCCCGTTATCTCTACTCGGGCTTCGCTGTCTGCCTTGCGGCCCAGGCCTTCACTCTGCCGATAGTGCTCTATGATTTCGGGCGCGCTTCGCTGGTCGCCCCGATCGGCAACTTGATCATGGTGCCCCTCACCACGCTTGCGATCGCCGCCGGTATAGAAGGGTCATTTGGGCTCGTGCTGTCGCAGAAGCTCGCGAACGTGCTGTTCAAATCGGCGGCCTTTCTCACCCACGTTTCGATCTACGGCACCGACCTGGTGACCCGCCTGCCTCACGCCTTGATCTTTTCGGGGAGGCCGGGCTCAGTGCGAATCATCATCTATTGCCTCGGCCTCGCCGCCCTTGCCTTCGGTCTCCCGAGGGCCAGACGATGGGTGATGCTAACGGTGCTGGTCTGTCTCCACGGATTCCTGATCCTGCCCCTGCCCTGGCACTCCGACCGTTTGGCAAGGTTGACCTTCCTCCACGTCGGTGATGGCGATGCCATTCTCGTCGAGACCCCTGGCTTCGTCACGCTCGTGGATGCCGGACCCAACACGGAACTTCAGGGTCAGGCTCAGAACCAGGTGGTCCGGTACTTGGGGATGCGGGGGATAGGCAGATTGGACCGAGTGGTGGTGACCCACTCCCACGATGACCACTACGGAGGTCTGGTGTCATTAATCGAAAGTGTGGGGGTGGGAGAGCTGGTGGTTGGGACACTCCACGGTGAGCCGGATTACGAGCACCTGATTGACCGGGCACGGCGTAAGGGTATTGGCGTGCGGGTAGCCGCCGGCGGAGATGCCTGGGCAAGTGGCGGTGGACACTTCGAGGTGCTCGCCGCAGGCGGCGCTCCGTCGGATTCGGCAGACCCCAATTCGCAGTCCGTGGTGATCCGATTCACCTTCGGTGGCTTCGGAGCGGTGTTCACGGGGGACGTGACCCCTGAAATCCAACGCGACATCGCCGGGGGCGCTCGTGACCTCAGCTGCGATGTCCTCAAGGTGCCGCACCACGGCGCTCGAGCATGGATTGATCCTGACTTCCTCGCCCGGCTCCACGCGAAGTTCGCCGTGATTACCGTAGGGTCACGGTTCGCATCGCACCCGTCACCAGAGACTGTGGCGTTTTTGGCCTCACGCGGGCTGCGGGTGCTCATTACCTCGCGGGACGGCGCCGTGACCATACTGACCGACGGCAGACGGATGCAACTCGTGACTGAGCGGGCGTGGGCCGCCGCAGATTCGTATTGACGAGGTCGAGGGGAGCTTGCTAAGCTCCGAGCCATCAGTTCCTCCAACTACCGGAAGTGAATCACGGGCAGGGCAAGGAACAGGTCCGAGGGCAGCTCGGCTCTGGGAAGGACCGCGGGTCTTGGCCAACATCAGGATCGGAGTTCTGGTTTCAGGTCGTGGATCAAACCTGCAGGCGATCATTGACTCGATTCGTTCCCGGCGGCTCGACGCCGAGATCGCTGTCGTGATAAGCGATGTCGCGGATGCGCCGGCCCTCGACCGGGCAAGGGCCGCAGGTATCGAAGCTCGGTATGTCACTCCAGGTCCGAAGCGCAGCCGGCTGAGTGATGACGCTGAGGCTGAGATAATCTCGATTCTGGATGGGGCCGATGTCGGCCTGGTGGCCCTGGCTGGTTTCATGCGCATCTTGAGCCCTGCCTTTGTCCGGCACTTCAGGCATCGCATTGTCAATATCCACCCGGCGCTCTTGCCGTCCTTCCCGGGTCTTCACGTCCAGAAGCAGGCGCTCGACTACGGAGTCAAGTTCTCAGGCTGCACGGTGCACTTCGTGAACGAAGGCGTAGATACGGGCCCGATCATCATCCAGGCAGCAGTGCCGGTACTGGACGATGATACCGAGCAGTCGCTTTCCGAGCGGATCCTGCGGGAGGAGCATCGCATCTACACCGAGGCCATAAAGCTATTCGCCGAAGGCCGGCTCAAGATCGATGGCAGACGGGTGACTGTGCTGCCCAGGTAAGGGATTCGAACCCCATGCAAGCTTTGACGTCTGTGGACATCGCCGGACTCAGGGTCTTCTCCAAGGGAAAAGTGCGGACCGTCTATGACCTTGGCGAGCAACTCCTGATAGTCGCCTCCGATAGGGTGTCGGCTTTTGACTATGTCTTAGGCTCGGGCATTCCTGACAAGGGGAAGATCCTGACAGCGATCTCGGCATTCTGGTTTCGGAAACTGGCCAAGGTGTCGGCGCACCACATGATAACCACGGACGTCGCTCGATTCCCACTCGAGACTAGAGCGTACGCGGAGCTCTTGCGTGACCGGTCGATGCTGGTGCGAAAAGCCAAGCGAATTGATCTCGAGTGCATCGTCCGCGGCCACCTCGCCGGCTCGGCCTGGAAGGAATACCAGGCCACAGGCAAAGTTGCGGGCATCAATCTGCCCGGGGGCCTCGCTCTCAATGCCCGGCTGGAGCAGCCGATTTTCACGCCGTCCACCAAGTCCGATCAAGGTCACGACCGCAACATAGCAATCGAGGAGATGTTTGAGATCGTCGGCCTCGAGCCGGGGGAGATCATAAGGCGGCGGAGCCTCGCCATCTTTGACACTGCGCGCCGACTGGCTGAGGCCAAGGGCGTTACCATCGTTGACACCAAGTTTGAATTCGGCTATCTGGACGGAGAGATCGTGCTGATTGACGAGATCTTCACCCCCGACTCGTCCAGGTTCCTCTATAGGGAGGCAGGCGCGGGCGAGCCCATAAATGTGGACAAGCAGTTCATCCGGGACTATCTGGAACAGATCGACTGGAACAAGACGCCTCCAGTGCCTGAGCTGCCCGCGGCGATAGTCGCCGAGGCACGGCGTCGCTATCTGGTGATCTTAGAGAGGGTGACGGGGGAAAGGCCGGCATGGGCGACTTGAGAACGGCACTGGTCAGCGTCTATGACAAGACCGGGATAGGTGATTTCGCCCGGGCGCTTAACGGAGCCGGCATTGAGATCATCGCGAGCGGTGGGACTGGAGCTCACCTCAAGACCGCCGGGATTGATTGCGAGGACATATCCAGGACCACCGGCAAGGCGACCCTGCTCGGGGGCCTGGTGAAGACGCTCCATCCCGCGATTCACGCTGGTATCCTCGCCGATAGGGCCAACCCAGCTCACATGGAGGAGCTGGCAGCCCTGGGCTACAGGAAGATCGACCTGGTGGTTGTCAACTTCTACGCCTTGCCTGACCAGCCCAGGGGCGAGGATCTTTCCTTCATTGATATAGGCGGACCGGCGATGGCCCGCGCCGCAGCCAAGAACTTCGGTTCGTGTGTGCCGGTCTCCGATCCTTCTTGGTACGGTCCCGTCGCCACCGAGCTGGCTGCCAACGGGCAGGTGGCAGGCGATCTCAGGTGGCGGCTTGCTCGGGACACACTGGCGAGAACGGCGGCCTATGATGCCCGGGTGCTGCAGCTCGTTGGATCGGACGAGAGCGCGCTCCGGCTGGGTCTTGCCAAGTGTCTTGACCTCAGGTACGGCGAAAACCCCCATCAGCGGGCGGGCTTCTATACGTCGGACGGTGAGTGCCCGTTCGCAGTGCTCAAGGGAAGCCTCTCGTACAACAATATTCTGGACCTGGACTGCTGCATGGGCCAGCTGGCTGAGTTCGATTCCAGGGCGGCGGTCGTGGTGAAACACGTCGGGCCTTGCGGGGTCGCCCAGAGTGAAAGCAGCGTCGGGGCGCTCGAGGGCGCTTACAATTGCGATCCTGTCTCAGCTTATGGTGGCGTGATCGGGGTCAATTTCTGCTTTGATGCGGAATGTGCGGCCTTCCTGGCCAAGCGCTTCGTCGAGTGTATTGTCGCGCCGGCCTTCGATGAGGCCGCCCTGGCGATGCTTGCCAAGAAGAAGTCGCGGCTGGTGGTAGCGGAGGCTGGGGTGCCCACGGCCGACGCGCTAGGCGGGCTGGTGCTTCGAAGCGCAGCCGGTGGGGTGCTGGCCCAGACTCGCGACAGCCTCCTGGTCGCAGACGGTCTCAAGTTCGCGAGCGGTGCGGAGCCGACGCCCGCAATCCTTGGTGATCTGATATTTGCCTGGAAGGTCGCCAAGCACGCCAAGTCTAATGCTATAGTCTTCGCGAGGGACGGGCGGACGCTCGGAATAGGCTCGGGGCAGCCGAGCCGGGTGGACTCGACCCGCATAGCGATAGTGAAAGCAGTCCAGGCTGGGCACGACATCAGAGGAAGTGTTATGGCGAGCGACGGTTTCTTCCCATTTGCTGACTCCGTCGAGCTTGCTGCGGTCGCTGGCGCCGTCGCCGTGATTCAGCCGGGTGGAAGCATCCGCGACGAGGAAGTGATCGCAGCGGCCAAGAAATTGGGGATCACGATGGCGCTGACGTCGATCAGGCATTTCAAGCACTAGCCCGAAGCACTAGCCCGAGGGGTGGGCGCGTGACGCACAAGGACCACATAATCATCCTGGACTTCGGTTCTCAGTACACTCAGCTGATAG
>DATKKY010000313.1:0-3656 GCA_035542695.1 bacterium
GCTCTGAAGGATGGAGCGATCTTCTGGTCTGAGCTCGAGCATCGCCTGGAGGCAGGGGAATGATCTCGCGAGAATCGGACTTCCTGGTGATTGGGAGTGGGGTCGCTGGCCTCGTCGCAGCCATCAAGCTGTCGGCGGCCGGAACCGTCAACGTGATCACCAAGAAGAGATCGGGGGACTCCAACACCAACTACGCTCAGGGTGGCATCGCGGTAGCGCTTGACCCCTCGGACTCGCCGGAGCTCCATATCAGAGACACCCTGGTTGCTGGATGCGGGCTGTGCCATCCGGAGATCGTGGATTTCGTGGTACGCTCTGGCCGGGCCAGGCTTGAGGAGCTGGTTGCCCTCGGAGTGGGCTTCACGGCCGAGGAGGGTGCACCGCGGAAGCTGGCCTTGGGCAGGGAAGGCGGGCACTCGGCCAAGCGCATCGTTCACGCGATGGATTACACCGGCCGGGAGATCGAGACAGTGCTCCTGGAACGGGCAAGGTCGAGCGAACGGGTCACCTTCTTTGAGAACCGGATTGGCATTGACCTGATTTTGGAGTCCAAGAGGCGAGGCGAACCCGTCAAGCCGGATCGATGCTGGGGCGCCTACGCGATGGACGAGAATGCGAGGACGATAGAACCTTTTACAGCGAAAGCCACGCTTCTCGCGACCGGGGGCGCTGGCAAAGTCTACTTGTACACCTCCAATCCGGACATTGCCACGGGGGACGGTGTCGCCATGGCCTATCGAGCAGGAGCCAAGGTTGGCAACCTGGAGTTCGTCCAGTTCCACCCGACGTGCCTCTATCATCCGCGGGCCAAGAGCTTCCTGATCTCGGAGGCAGTCCGGGGAGAGGGAGCGGTCCTCAGAACGATAGCTGGCGAGCGTTTCATGCCGAGCTACCATCCGCTGGCCGATCTGGCACCACGCGATGTGGTCGCCCGGGCCGTGGATACCGAAATGAAGCGGCGGGGTGACAAGTACGTTCTGCTGGATCTCTCGGTGATCGGGCGCGCGAAGATCAAGCGGCGGTTCCCCAGCATCTATGAGAAGTGTTTGGAGTTTGGACTGGACATAACCAAGCAGCCGGTCCCGGTGGTGCCTGCCGCGCATTACATGTGCGGCGGCGTTGTTTCAGATGCGGCCGCTCGGGCGACCATTGAAGGCCTGCTGGTAGCTGGCGAGGTCGCTCTGACTGGGTTGCACGGCGCCAACCGGCTGGCGTCCAACTCACTGCTTGAAGCTGTGGTGTTCGCCGATGTGGCAGCCGAGACGGCCAAAAGACTCGCGTCCGATCCGACGGTCAAGCTGCCCAGGATTGAACGGTGGCACGACGAGGGAACGCGGGAGGCCACCGAAGTGGTGCTCTTCGACCATGATTGGGACGAAGTCAGGAGCCTGATGTGGGACTACGTGGGCATAGTTAGGTCCGATGATCGGTTGAGCATTGCCGAAAAGCGGATAGGTCTCCTGCGGCAGCAGATCGATGGATATTACTGGAAGTACCGATTGAGCGCCGACCTGGTCGAGCTGAGGAACATCGCATTGGTGGCTGAGCTGATCGTGCGCTGTGCCCTCACCAGACGGGAGTCACGTGGACTCCACTACAACATCGACTGCCCTGAAACTGATGACGTCAATTGGGCACGGGACACGGTGTTCTGAAGTTCATGCAGTCGAAGCTGGAAAGGCTCTTATTGAGGCGCTTCAAGGGCGCCGGGATGTTAGTATTGGGAAGGGGTGGTCTAAGGTGAAAAACCTGATCCGGCATTTCGGCGAAGTGTGGATGGCAGGAGCTCTGGGTTTGAGTCTGGCCACGGCGGTGATTCTCGCCATAGCGCCTCCAGCCTTGAAGGCCGCTGAAGGAGGGAATGCTACGATGGCATCATCAAAGGTAAGGGAGCCGGCGGTCGCCGGGCAGTTCTATCCCGGCGATGCAAAGTCTCTGCGGGAGATGGTCTCGTCGATGCTTGCTAAGGCTAAGCCGGTCGATCTTAAGGGCAGGGTGGTCGCGCTGATCTCACCTCACGCCGGATATGTGTATTCAGGCCAGGTCGCTGCTAACGCCTACCGGGCGGTTCAAGGCAAGCAATTCGATGCCGTGATCGTGGTCTCCCCGAGCCATCATATGTACTTCGAGGGCAGTTCGATCTATCGCGAAGGGCCCTACAAGACTCCGCTAGGTTTGATTGAGATCGCGACTGATCTGGCAGACGCGATGGCCAAGGCCGACACCTCGGTCCAGTTCCTGCCGCAGGCCCACGCCCAAGAACACGCGGTTGAAGTGCAGCTACCGTTTCTTCAGATGGTCCTGCCGCCTTTCAAGCTGGTGCCGGTGGTTATGGGAGACCAGTCGCTTGAAAGCTGCAAGAAGCTCGCCGGGGCCATCGTTGCGGCTGCCAAGGGCAAGAACGTGCTCCTGGTCGCAAGCAGCGATCTATCTCACTATCATGACTACGCCGACGCAGTTCGTCTTGACAACATCGTAATTGACCACGTCAAGGGTTACGACCCAGAAGGTCTGGTCCGCGACCTTGACGCACGGCTGTGCGAGGCCTGTGGAGGCGGCCCTATCGCCGCCATAATGCTCGCAGCTCGCGAATTAGGAGCTACCAAAGGGGTTGTGCTCAAGTATGCCAATTCGGGGGACGTCACAGGCGATAGCAGCAGCGTCGTTGGGTACATGGCAGCGGCATTGGTGGCTGAGGAAAAGGCAGCGGTGGGGGTGGACTTGGGCCTCAACCAGACCGAGAAGGCCCAGCTTCTGAAGATAGCGCGCCAATCGATGGAGGCTAAGGTATTGGGCAAGCCGATTCCGGAATTCAAAGTGACCTCGGCGCTGCTAAAGGAGAAGCGAGGAGCCTTCGTGACCCTGACTGAAAATGGGGAACTGAGGGGCTGCATCGGCCATATCGTCGGCATGGAGCCGCTGTACCAGTCTGTCTCCGACATGGCGATGGCTGCTGCGACTGAGGATCCGAGGTTCAGTCCGGTGGGCCCTGACGAACTGGATCGGATCGCCATAGAGATCTCGGCCCTGACGCCCCTCAGGACGATCACCGATCCCATGGAGATCGAAGTGGGACGCGACGGCATCTACATCGAGAAGGGCTACTACCATGGCCTGCTGCTGCCCCAGGTCGCAACCGAGTACGGGTGGGACCGGTACGAGTTTCTGGACAACACCTGTCTTAAGGCTGGGCTGCCTAAGGGGGCGTGGCGTGAGGGTGCGAGCATCCAGATCTTCTCGGCTCAGGTCTTCAACGAGGCCGACGTCTTGAATAAACCCAAGTCGCGATAGCGGCCGCCGCCGACGCTATGAGGGATGTGGCGGCTACGGCGCAGGCCGACCGTAGGATCCCGACCGCAGGGATAATCAGGAGGCCGGTCACAAAGCCGGCTATGGAGGCGCCTACCAGGTCAAGGGAGTAGGCAATGGCGCCTGCCCGACCCCTGAGCTCTTCTTGGCTAGCAAGGGCCGCCGAAGCCGCTGAAAAAACCGCACCCCCAATGAATCCAGCGAACCCGGCGACTGCGACGAAGACTGCGTCGGCTGTCCAGGCAGGAGCCTCAGCGCCGGCGAGCAGATGCAGGGCTAGCGGAACGGCCAGGGGCGGAACCGCGAGCAACACCCCACCGATTGGTCCCAGGTCGCGCGGCGACGAG
>DATKKY010000314.1:0-10936 GCA_035542695.1 bacterium
GCCTTCGGCGGGCGGCCCTTCCTCGAGCGCTACGGCAAGTATCTCTTGATAAGCCAGCGGAAGCTGGCGATCGCCGACGGCTGGTTCGCGCGGTACGGATCGAAGGCCGTGTTCTTCAGCCGGATGATGCCCATCGTGCGAACCTTCATCTCCTTGCCGGCGGGCATAGCCCGCATGAACTTCTTCAAGTTCGTGCTCTATACCTTCATTGGAGCCGTACCCTGGTGCCTTTTCCTGGGCTTCCTGGGAGTGCTGCTCGGGCCACAGTGGGAGCGTATCAAGCCCTACTTCCACATTCTGGATGTCGTGGTGGTGATTGCGCTGGTGGGAGTGGTGATCTATTTGGTGCGGAAGCGCAAGCGACGCTTCGCCGAGTGAGCCCGCCGCGCCTGCGGCGCGGGGCCCTTCGCTCGCAGCAAACTCTTAAGAACAGCATCCAAGTCGGCAACAATGCGGTCCACCGCCCGGTCGACCTCCCGCGATATGGGCCCCCCGAAGGCCAGGCTTTTGGGTTGAATACCTATTATCGCAACCGAGCAAGTTATGGTCTCCCGTAGGTACTCGATCATCAGCCGGAGCGGCAGCTGATGCGTTGAGAAGGAAATCCCCCCTACCTCTTCGGGGTCGATCGCGAACACGGTGCCGGCTGGCTTGCCGGCATCAGCGGAGTCGATGACCACCATGTGACTGGGGCCAAACTTCCGGATGGCGCCGCTCTGGTTCTCAGGCGCGGTCCCACCGATGAAAATCCTCAGCCGCGGGGTGCGCGCCCGCTTCTTCTGCAATTCCTGGAGTCGGGCGGCAACCTCGAGCCCCGCCGCATCGTCGCTCCTCAGGTCGGAACCGACCGCGACGAGCGCGATCCTGGAGGCTCCGCTAAGGTTCCTTTGGAGTATCTTCTGGAGGTCGGGCATTGGGATAGGTGACCTTGAACTTCCTCTTGTCAAGCTGGGCGAGCTCATACTCCGGCGTGATCGAAAGCACGCCCTTGTTGCAAGAATCAACGCACTGGGCGCAGTAGATGCACTTCCCAAGGTCGATCTCAACTTCGAAGCGCTTCTCTCCGACCTTGTTGATGGTGATCGCACCGGAGGGACAGTCCCGCATGCACAGCTTGCAGCCTATGCACTTGGCGGAGTCCGCCGTTATCTTGCCCCGGAAGCGCTCGGGCATTGTAAGCTTCTTGTAGGGATAGGGCACGGTCGCCGGCTTCTTACCTGCCGATCCGAGAGCCAACTTCATCATCTTGCCGGGCTTTATCATGACAGCAACGTCCCCTTGATGATCATGTTGAGTACCAGTTGCACAAAGCCCAGCGGCGCCACGCACTTCCAACATAGGCTGACCATCTGGTCGATCCTGATTCGTGCGAAGATCGCATGAGAGAGTGACAAGAGCACAACCACGAATAGCACCTTCGCGAGGTAGAATATAAATCCCGGCACAGGTCCGAGCGTCAGCCCGAAGGGCAGGAAAACTGCCGCCAGGAGGGAGGCTCCCACGATGGTCTCGACACTGATGGCCAGCCGGAAGAGCGCAAAGAGATTGCCGCTGTACTCGGTGAAGGAGCCCGCCACAATCTCAGTCTCGGCCTCCGGGATGTCGAAGGGGGCCTTTTCCAGCTTGCCCAAGAGGGAGAAGACGCCAATAAAGAAGCCGATCAGATTGAACAGCCAGTATCCCGGGTGCTTGGAGTAGAACGTAGCGATCTCGCTCAACGACCAGGTGTCGGCCAGGAACGCCGAGGAGAGGATCGAGACGAAAAGCGGCACCTCATAAGCAAAGAGCTGCGTCAGGGTGCGCGTCGCGCCCAACAGCGAGAACGGGCAAAGCGAATACCAGCCGGCCAGGAAGAAGGTCAGCGTCGGAATCGTCAAGAGGTAGAGCACCACGATCACGTCCCCGTTGAAGGAAAACAGGGCCTTGGTGCCCCATACGGGAATGTAAATGAACGCCGTCAGGGTGGCAGCCAGGGCGAACATGGGCAAGAGCCGGAACATCCGGGGCTCGACCTCCTCGGGCACGATGCTCTCCTTGCCGAAGAGCTTCAGGATGTCAGCCAGAGGCTGGAACCAGGGGGGACCCATCCGGTTCTGGAACCGGGCATACATCTTCCGGTCCACCCATTCCGCGAAAAGCCCGAAGGCCACAAGGAAGAGCAAACCTGGGAACACCAGGATGTGGATTAGCGCGTACACATAAGCCATGTGGTCCTGTCCCTCTTAAGCCCGAATCCTTTACAACCTTATGTCCTGCGGCCGCACTCCTCGCTTGGCGTACCAGTCAATGCTGTATGAGCGGAGCGCGTCCCAACTCAGAAGCTGTGACGTGCCTTTGTCCATCCGATTGACTTCGATCGTCCGGTCAGTGCAGGAGAAGCAAGGATCGATCGCCGCGACCACTATCGGCACGTCGGCCAGGTAGTAGTTCTCCAGCATCTTCTTCATCGCCTGCAGGTTTGCCAGCGTCGGCGCTCTGACCTTGACCCGCTCGGGTTTCTCGGTGCCGTTGGCCCTCACATAGTGCACGTCTTCGCCGCGCGGCGCCTCGTAGCGGCTGACCGCCTCACCGGCAGGCACCTTGCGCGGAGCCTTCACGACTACCGGCCCATCCGGCATGTTCTTCACCAGCTGACGGATCATGCTATAGCACTCCATCAGCTCCAGGACGCGCACCACCGCTCGGCCATAAACGTCGCAGTGGTCGTCGGTGATCACCTTGAAGGATAGGTCGGCGTAGGCTGCGTAAGGGTCGTCACGCCTGACATCGCGGGCGACCGCTGAGGCGCGGCCGGTCGGCCCGACCACGCACAGGGTCTCAACATCTTCCTTGGTGAGGCGCCCGACGCCGGAGAGCCGCTTGATGAAGCTCATCTCCTCGGTCGCGACCTGAATGTAGTACTTGGTTCTTTCCTCGAGGACATCCATCGCCTTGAGGATCTCGGGGTAGAGGTCAGGGCTGATGTCCCGCCGCACGCCACCGATGGTGTTCATGCCGTAGTTGACCCGGTTGCCGCTGATCTTGGCCAGGAGGTCCATCACGACCTCCCGGTCGCGCCACACGTACATGAAAAGCGAGTCAAAGCCCACTTCGTGCCCGGCCACGCCAAGCCACAGGAGATGGCTGTGGATGCGCTCCAACTCGGCAATGATGGTGCGGATGTAGTTGGCGCGGGGCGGAATCTGGATCCCCGCTATCTCCTCGACCGCCTGGATGAAGCAGGTAGAATGGGAGTGGGAGCAGATGCCGCAGACCCGCTCCAGGAGATACATGTCCTGAAGGTAAGTCCTCTCCTCGCAGGCCTTCTCAACCCCGCGATGGTTGTAGCCCAGCCGGACATTGGCCTCGATCACTTTCTCGCCCTCGAGCAGGATGCGGAAGCTCGCCGGCTCTTTCAGGGCCGGATGCTGAGGGCCAATAGGAATGAAAACCTTGCCCATCGTCATGTCTCCTCTATCTTGCCGGTCTTGAAGCTGGGATCGAGTTTCCAGTCCTTCCGCAAGGGATACTGGCCTGCCGGCCAGTCGTCGGTCAAGGGATAGCGAAAGCCCGGAGCAAGGCCTTCGACCTTGAAGCCAAGCAGATCGACAATCTCACGCTCATAGTGATCTGCCCCGGGGAAGACCCCGGTGACCGTCTTGATCACGGGATCGGCCTTGGGCACGTAAACCTCAACGTTGAGCATGATGCCATCTTCCCTGGCAAGATGGTAAATCACACCCAGATTCTCGCCTTTGTCTAGGCCCGTCATGGTGCACAGGATGACGAAGCCCTGGCTCTTTCGGAGATACTCGAGTACGGTCTCGAAGTCTGCCCGCTCAACCTCCACCCACATCCGCCGGGCACGCTGAATCCTTATCTTGCCCCCGAGCGCGGGAAACTGCCTGCCCAGACTCTCGCTTATCTCTTCTTCTTTAGCCATACCCAGCCTTCCTCTTCCTTTTAGAGTCTGCCGGGGCTATTTGGTTGCCTGGAGGCTTCCCAGGAGCTTAACCACGCCATCTATTATGGCCTCCGGGCGCGCAGGGCAGCCCGGCACAAAGGCCGAAACCGGGATCACTTCGTTGACCCCGCCCATCATGTTGTAGCAGCCGTTGAAGACGCCGCCCGAGCATGAGCAGGTGCCCACCGACACCACGAACTTGGGCTCGGGCAGCTGCTCGTAGATCCTGACCAGCCGGTCCCGAGCCTGCCTGGTGACCGGGCCCGAGCAAACCAGAACGTCGGCGTGCCGCGGCGTGCTCCTGAGCAAGATGCCGAAGCGTTCAAGATCGAACCGCGGCGTCAGCGCAGCCAGGATCTCGATATCACAGGCATTGCAGGCGCCCGTGTTGAAGTGGAGGATCCAGGGCGACTTGATCCGCGACCAGGTTATGGCTCTCGACACGAGCGACATAGGTCCTCAATTCCTGAAGAGGATCAAGAGAGCGACGATTGCACCCAGCACGTAAACGAGGCCGGCTCCGTGCGCTCCCACGTCACCGGCGGGTATGGTAGCCAGAATCAGGGCGACCACATGCATAATAGTGAAAAAGAAGGCGAAGGGAAAGAACTGGCTATAGTCAGGCTGCGCGCGCCGAATCGGAAGGTCCTCGCCGCAGGCATAGAGCTTCTTCTTGCCTGGCGCGTACCCGGAGGGCTTAAAGGCCAGCCCTCGAGTCCAAAGGTAGATCAGGAAGACCACCAGGAGCAGTACAGCGAAGGCAACCGGTGGATTGAGCAGCCACGTCATGAGGTCAGTTCCTCTCAGCCCTTCAGGTTCTCGAGATTCTCGGTGCTCAGCGAATCATGCTTCTGGTAGATGTTGATCACCAGTCCGGCGGCTATCGCGATTACAAAGACCTCGATGATTATCACGGTAATGGCGAGTGCCTGGGACAGAGCGGTGTTCTTGGTCGCGTAGCCCACCGCTATGATGCTCAGGGTGATCGCCTTGGCCAGGATTTCCAGACCGATAAGGATGCGGATCAGGTTTCGGCTCACCAAGATGCAATAGAAGCCGATCACCAGCAGCATCACCACGAAGGCACCAGCAGTCCAGAGCAAATGCAGGTTGGCGCCGCTCACTTTTTCCTCCAGCTCTTAAACAGCACCACGATCCCAAAGGCTCCCACCAGCACGATTATGATCTGCCCGATCAGGTCGGCCTGCCGCATGTGCCAGAAGACCTTGCGGACATCGGTCTCGGCCAGGGGCTGCGGCATCGACCTCGGGTGTTTGGCAACGAGGCTCAGGGCCACACCCACGGCGGCAGCAACCAGCGGCAGCGGAGCGTATTTCTTCCAGCGCCGTTTCATCCGCGATTCGATCTCAGCGACCGTTTCGTGTTTGGCCAGGCTTATCACGCTTATGAAGATCGCCGTAATCAGGCCGGCGCAAACTGACAGCTCGATCACCGCTGCGTAGGGCGAGCCCATTCTGAACATCACCACCGCCAGAGCTATGCTTGCGAAGGCCAGCCCGAGTGCAGCGTAGATCAAGCGGGTAGCCATCACCGCCCAAAGCGCCGTCACAGCCAGCGCCATCAGCAGCACTATGTCAAGGGACCAGGTCATCTCAGTGCGCCACCATGTTCAGTATGTCCGAAGGCAATCTGACGAACCAATTGATCGCGACCGGAAAGGCTATGCCCAGCGCAATGGCGACCGCCGAAAGCAGCACTGCCGGGACCAGGAGCCCAGTCCGGGCTTCCCTGATACCTTCCAGCTCGGGAGGGGTCTTCCCAAAGAACATCCTGCGCTGCAAGAGCAGGAAATAGCCCAGCGTGATGGTGCTTGCGACCACTGCAATCAGAGCATAGTTGTGATGGCCGCTCTGCCACAGCGCTATGATGATCACCAGCTTGCTCCAGAAACCCGCAAGCGGTGGAATCCCGGCAATCGAGAGCAGGGCCACCACCGATGTGCCGCCGGTCACCGGCATCCGGCTCGCCAGGCCGCCCAGCTTGGTCATGTCACGCGAGCCGGTCTGCTGTTCCACTGCCGCCGCGTTGACGAAGAGCTGCGACTTGGACACGGCGTGGTTGAACAGGTGGAAGAGGGCCCCTGCCAGGCCATAAAACGTGCCGCAGCCCAGAGCAACTATTATGTAACCCATCTGACTGATGCTGGAATAAGCCAGCATCCGGCGGAAGTCCTTCTGGTTGAGGGCGGCGAGCGCGCCGAAGATTATGGACACCGTGCCTATGAAGAGCACCAGGCTCCGGATCATGGGCGTGAAGCCGAACACCGAGGTCACGATCCGCATCGCCGTGTAGACTCCCGCGGTCTTGGTCACGATGCCCGCCAGTAGCACCGACACGCTCAAGGGGGCCGAGCTGTAAGCATCCGGCAGCCAGCCGTGGAAAGGCACCAGCCCGCCCTTGATGAAGGCAGCCACCACGAACAAGGCCATCGCTGCG
The DNA here is from genome assembly GCA_035542695.1 of bacterium. Lineage (GTDB taxonomy): Bacteria > Arandabacterota > Arandabacteria > Arandabacterales > Arandabacteraceae > DATKKY01. Next base: position 6,401 of record DATKKY010000314.1, read on the forward strand.
GCGACCAGACCCCGGTGGGGCACCTGCTGGAGGATCGAGTGAACTGTGACGAAGGACGTGCTGCCCGAGACCAGCAGGATGGCCGCGATCGAGAGCAGCATCAGCATGCTAGCGCTGGCCGAGAGCACCAGGTACTTGAAGGCCCCTTCAAGGGCCAGCTTGTCGCGGTCCAGAGATATCAGAATGAAGGAGGCGACGGCCACAACCTCAATGTAGACGTAAAGCGAGAACAGGTCGCGGACCATCACCAGGCCATTGAGACCGGCCAGGATCAGCAGCACCAGGTTGGCGAAACTGAACCGAGCCTTGGGATCAGGCACCGTCGCCAGGCCTGAAATCAAGGTGACCAGACCAACCAATGATGCCGAGATGAGGAGCACCAGGCTCAAGCCGTCTACGGCGAAGAGCGAACCGAAGTCTATGCCCAGAATGCCGGAATCCAGGGCGGTGAACCGGGTCTGGGGGACCAGCAGCCACGTGAGCTGGACCAGGGTCCAGGCAATGCCGACACCGGTGGCCGCGCGCCGAACCCCCGGCGTATTGACCAGGTTCAGGACGAGCACCACGAGAAACGGCATCAGCACTAGTGAAGCCAAGTTACGTTTCCCCCTCAGCGCGCTATGGCGTAGATGACCACCAGCACCGCGCCGCCCAAGGCCCAAATCAGATATGTGGCGAAATTGCCGTTATGCAACCAACTTATAAGGCGACCCAGACCCGTGGTCAGAGTCACCGTGAATCCGTCATAAATCCAATCAATGATGCGGTCGATCCCCCACAGCGCCTTAGCCAGCACCCCGACCACTTTGAGCCCAAGGTCGTAGGGGTCAAACCAGCGCCGCTCAGCCCGATCGTAGATGGTCGCCAGCCCTGGCGCATAGTGGACATGATCCACGGCGCCGAGCCCGCTCCCGGCGCGGCGCGCGCCCAGCAGGTGATTGGCGAGCGCCCCTACCAATACCACCACTGTCACACCCACCAGCATCCAGTTCTTGGGCAAGCCTGCAAAGGAGTGGCCCTCCAGCTTCTCGGGGCCCAGCACCGGCTCGATCAGATGCCGGATGGGCAACTGATTATACAGGCCAAAGAGGATGCAGATAGCAGCAATCACGATCATGGGCACGAGCATCACGGCCGGAGCTTCCTTGACCTTGTCGTTTTCGCTCGAGCGCTTGCCGAGAAAAGCCGAGTGCCCGAGCTTGAGGAAGGATGCTGCCGTGAAGAAGGAGCCCACCACCGCCATCAAGTAGAAGATCACGCCTCGCTCCAGGGCGCCGTCGTAAACCAGCTCCTTGGAGAAGAAGCCGTTGAACGGCGGCACGCCCGATATGGCCAGGGCCGTGATCGCGAAGCAGGCGAAGGTCACCGGCATGTTGGCCTTGAGACCGCCAAGCTTCTTGAGGTCAGTGGTGCCCGCCTGTTTCTCAACCGCGCCTCCAGTCAAGAAGAGGCAGCACTTGTAGAGCGCGTTGTTGACCATGTGGAAGAGGCCGCCCACGATGCCGACCGGCACCGCGGTGCCCAGACCCAAGATCATGTAACCGACCTGGCTGATCGCGTGATAAGAGAGCAGCCGCTTGTAGTCCTTCTGGACCAACGCCATCATCACGGCCAGCAGGATGGTCAAGCCGCCGACTATCATTAGCAGCGTGCTCAGCGCCGACTCCGGCCGCAGCGCGAACATCTGCATGGAGATCCTCCCCAGAAGGTAAATCCCCAGCAGTTTCTCGAGAGCCGCCGGCATGAAGGCCATGAAGGGCGTAGGAGCTGCGATCGCGGCGTCAGGTATCCAACTGTGGAAGGGCATGGAGCCGCCCTTGGATATGGCGCCCACCATCATCAGGATGAAAGCCAGGTTGGCCAGGCCAGCGGTCGGCAGTGCGATCCCTGACATGGTTAGCGTGCCGGCCAGATGGGCTGTGAGCCCGATGCCCAGCATCATCGCCAGGTCCGAGAGGCCGACGATCACCAGCGCCTTGACCGCAGTCTTGAAGGCGTCCTTGCCGCCGATCGCTATGAAGCCGTACAAGGTCACCAGCAGGCCTTCCCAAAAGAAGAGCAGCATCACCAGGTTGTCGGCAATGGTCGCTCCGTTCACCATCGAGAGCGAGATCAGGAGATAGGCGAAAAACTGCTTGGCTACGGTCTTCTCCCGCATGAAGGCCGAGGAGTAGAGCGCGACCAGGAAGCTTAGGCTGGACGCGGCAAGCAGAATGAAAGTGCTGAAGCTGTCCAGCCGGACCGCGAAATCGATGCCGTAGCCGAGCCATGGCAGAGCGAAGGTCGCCCGCTCCCGGAAGAGCGCAATCGCCAGGATCAGGTTCGCCAGGGCGCCGCCCACGAACAGGATTTCATTAGTGAGGCGGGCACGCTGCGGGATAGCGAGTATGGCGACGCCGCAAGCTGCCGGCACAGCCAAGAGCAGAACCAGCTCAGGATTCATGCTATCTCACCAACCCCGCCATCTGGCGCACGATCGAATCAACGAATGAACCCGGGTAGTGAATGTAGGGCCCGGCCGCCAAGCCAAGCGCGGCCAAGAGCGCCACGCAGAACACCATCACCGGCGAGCCTTCGCGGGCCGGTTCGCACTTGGGCTCGCCGAGGAAGACCAGCGTGAAGACTCTCAAGAGATACAGAATGGTGAGTACCGCACCGGCGATGAAAACCGCCGCCAGAGCCACCTGCCCGCTAGTCACCGTCCCGGCAATCACCATGTACTTGCTGAAGAAGCCCCCGAAGGGAGGTATGCCCATCACCGAGAAAGAGCAGAGCAGGAAGGAGATCGCAGTCACCGGCATGGTCTTGGCAAGACCGCCCAGTTTGGTGATGTCCTTGCATCGAGCGTTCTGCTCGACAATGCCCGCGCACAGAAAGAGCCCGGCCTTGGCGAGGCCGTGCATCAAGATGTACAGCAGACCCCCGGCCACTCCGAGAGCGGTGCCGGTGGCCAGTCCCAGGAAGATGAATCCAATCTGACTGATAGTGGAATAAGCGATGATCCTCTTGAGATCGGTATCCACGAGCGCTGCTCCGGCTGAGACCAGCGCGCTTGCCGCGGCGATCACGGGCACAGCTGTGGTCCAGACGTTGCCGACGGTGAAGGTGGCCACGAAGAGCCGCGCATACACATAGACGCCAATCTTGACCAGCACGGCGGCGTGGAGCAGTGCCGTCACGGGGGACGGCGCCACACCGGCGTCGGGGAGCCAGGTCTGCATCGGCAGCGTAGCCGATTTGGAGAGAATCCCGAACAGGATCAAGATCACAGCAAGATTGCTGACCGGGGAACCGGCCAGGTTCTGCTTGATTCCCGCGAGATCAAAGGTGCCGGCTTGGGCATAGAGCATGATGAAGCCGACCAGCATCACCAGGGCTCCAAAGACGGTCACCAGGAAGGACTTGTCAGCCCGCGTCACCATCATCTTCTCGCGGTAGAAGCCGATCAAGCGCCACGAGGTTATGGCCGTGATTTCCCAGAAGACAAAGAGCAGGATCAGGTTCCCCGAGAAGACCAGGCCCATCATCGAACCGATGAAGAGCACTACCATCAGGTAATACTCATTCTGGTTCGGGTAATGGCTGATGTAACCGAAAGAGTAGAGCACGATGATGGCGCCGATGAATGACGACACCATCGCCATGAAGACTGCTAGCTGGTCGGCATAAAGCACGAAGTTGAGTCCGAGCGGCACATCGTAGCGGTAAGTAATGGTGTTGCCGCGCAAGACATAGGGTATCAGCGTGAGCGACAGGATGAAGGACGCGCTGACGAACGCCAAGGCGAGGAGGTTCCTCAGGCGGAGGGAAACCGTGCCGGCCAGCGGCAGCGCAAAACCGCCGGCGACCGGGATGAAGATGATAAGAGCTACTATGGCTACATGACTCATGAGTTAGCTGCTTTGCCGACTGATCACAGACCCTGACCCAAAGAAACGCCAAAGCGTAACCGCTGCTGCCAGATTACGCAAGCAAAATCTTGTGCTGCCCCCCGGAGGTGTCTCGGGCCCCGGCTCCTGCCCGCTGGCGCTTCGGTCGGCCTCTGGGCCAGCAGTGTCGGCCTTGGGAGTTGGCCATGGGCTCAGTACTACGTTCGCCCCCGCCAATCTCCCTGCGGCCTCCCCACTCCAGTAGGAGCCGAGCCGGGGCGACTTGGAGCTCTCCCGATTCCTTATGCTTGTAATCGGGGCATCGGATTTAGTAACGTACGTGTAACCCAGGCGCGGGCCTGGGGTGATGGAGGTGAATGCGAGATTTGTTGGCAAGCTTGGTGACTCCCGACACAGTGATGCTGGGACTTGAGGGTTTCGATAAGCGCAAGGCGATCGAGGCCCTGGTGGATCTCGTCGTGGCCGGCGGGCGCGCTACGGATCGAAACGCCGTTCTCGCTGCCGTGCTCGACCGTGAAGCCAAAGGCAGCACCGGCCTTGAGAACGGTATCGCAATTCCCCACGCGGGAACGGCAGGGGCGATTGACGTGGTGTGCGCTCTGGGCATATCCAAGGGGGGCATCGACTTCGACTCGGTGGACGCTCA
>DATKKY010000315.1:0-17141 GCA_035542695.1 bacterium
GGTCTGGATGCAGTCGGCGTGGTTGCCACAGAGGTCAGTCGCGCGATAAGTACGCGTGATCACTTCAGGGCAGGTGTGCCCATCGGACACATCGCCCACGAACGTAACATGGACCACGCCGCAGCTGTCGGTCGCCGTAACCAACGCCGTGTCGGCAGCGGGAACATTGCCCTTGCACTGGACGTGGATCGCACCCGGGCAAGAGGTGATCTGGGGCGTCGAGGTGTCGTTGACGCTGACGACGTACTCGCAGTGGCTCTGCACACCACCCGCCTGGACCAGGTCAAGCTTGACCGTGTAGCTTGAATTGCAGGCTGCCCCGGCGAGCACCATTACGCACTGGCCGTTCGCGGCTCCACTGACTGAGCCGTTGCCGCTTACCGACCAGGCATACGATGTCATGCCCGCAGGCGCGCAGAACTGAATAGTGGAAAGCGGGCAAGCCAAGCTCGGCCCGCTGATGGCGCACGCGCAGACCGCGGTGGAGTGGGATGCAATCACGGGAGTCGGTGTCTCATTGCTCGTGATCTGGCAATTGTTGGCGAGCCCCGAGTCCGGACTGGCCGACGGCTTAACCGTGGTCGTCACTCCGACGCTGGCGCCGACGCCCGCACCCAGGGTACCGATATTCCACGTGACTTGATTGTTGCCGCCGCTGTAAACTCCGCCGTTCGTGGCCGAAACGAAGGTCACGTTAGTGGGCAGATTATCAGTCACGACAACGCCGGTCACCTGGGTGTGGTTCGGGTTGCTATAAGTCAAGGTGTAGGTAACGTTGCTGCTTGGGAAGGCGCAGGCGTTCGCTGCAATCCCGTCATCCTTGCTGATGGTAAGCGGCAAGTACTCGCCGGAACCCTGGCACTTGACCGCCGCGCAGGAGCCACCCGTGTTGACGGTGCAGGACTCGGTGACCGCGCTGGTCGGTTTGAACCGAACGACTACTGTGTCCCGCTGACCGCCCGTGAGGTTGTAAGCGCCACCGCCCGAAACGATGCTGAAGTCGGTGCATGACGCCGTCACGGTGCCGGAAAGGGTTCCGCCGCCGGTGTTGGTTATGGTGAAACTCTTGTCGAGGCTATCGCCGACCACTACCGACATGAAATTGAGGCTGGCCGGATTGACCTGACAGGCCGGCGGGTTCGCCGCTTCACCCACGCCGGTGCAAGCGACACCGCTGCAAATGCTGGCGCCCGTGAGGATGGTGGTATTGTATGTCCCCGCCGTCTTGGGCTTGAACTGCACTACTATATTTATGAACTCGTTGTTCTTGAGGACGTAAAGGCCGCCCCCGGAAATCAGCGACCAAGTCGCGCTGTCGGCGGGAGCCACGCTCACCCGGCCCGTCATCTCACCGCCCCCCGTATTCTTGAGCGTGAAGCTCCGCTGCTGCCACCCCCCTATGGTCACGGTTCCAAAGTCCAGTGCCGCGGGATCAACGTTGCAGACCGGGTTCACCGTCGGATTCTCACCGACCCCACCATCAACGCCTCCAGCATAGATGGCAATAGGATACTGATAGTAAGGCCCAGGCTCCGGCGCGCAGTCAACGACACCGTAGTCTTCGGTCACGGGGTCAGGCACCGGAAGGACCTGACCGGCGCTGGTGGCTGTCAGCCATTCGTACCCAGGCGTGATGGCCCAGCTGGTCTGGCAGGCGGTCCAAGCAATCGCGAAGCCGTCGCCGGGGTTCGTGATCGTACCGATGATCAAGTCACCCTTGCACTTGGTCCAAGAGCCCGTGCCCCAGCCCGCCGGCCAGGTCAAGCCCGTCTCGACCACCGTGTACTGGGTGAGATCGTAGAAGACCGGCATAGCGTCGACATCGCCACTGTTTGCCCAGTTGTAAACTATCGTGCTGGCATTGGTAAATGTAGGATATCCCTTGGTACAGCTTGTCGGATGAGCCTTGAGGTGAATTGCGAGCTTGGCGTTGGGATTGGCGCCGGTGGCAAAGGCTGCCGTGCTTGCCGCCCCGACCACGAGCGCAATCACAAGGCTCGCGACCAAAACTCGTACTGGCCTGGAAACAGGTGTTCCCATCGGTTCGCTCCTTTCTCGATTGCGATGCTGACTTGAGCCAATAGTCTTGCTGGGAAACTACTCGCACCTATAGCTTTGTGGTGATGTCACCCCCTGCCTTGTGGGCAATATTCAGTTCTTGCGAGGCCACTGGCTTGGTGTCCGAGAGTGAAACCCGCGCGTATCCCGCAGAGTCTACCCCGGCTCGTTGGTTACCTGAGATGAACGCTAGCAGCGCTTGGGCCGAAGCTAGCTGCGTCCGCCGCTGGGCGCCCCCCTCACAGCGCCTCCCTTTCGGCGTGCCTACCTTAGCACCTTGCACTCGAATCCGTTCTAGTTTTCGGGGCAAGTCTACCATATATCTTATTCCTTGTCAACGCGCATCAGCCGACGGACGAGACCGCAAAAGCCTCATTGACGCCCGGTTTGCTTGACAACGCCTATGCATCCCGTAAAATGCTGCGTATATTGGCCAGGGAGGTGCTCAGATGGCCTTGCGCCGCCGCGCGGATTTGCTGAGATGCTTCGCCTTGATCGGCTTGATCCTTGCCGCCGCTGGGCGCCTGTGCGCCGCTGACGTACCCACCCCCGCGACCGAACTGAGCCCCACACCGCTCACCAAGACCTGGGTACCCGCCGAGACCCAGGCCGGCCCGATCGGCCAATGGAGGCTGGGGGGCGCCCTGCGCCTGAGGTACATTGACCTTGCCAACGTCACGGCCCTCGGCCTCGAACCCTATGCCAAGCACCAGGTCGCGAGGGTGAGGACCCAGGTTTCGGTGGCCCGGAGGTTCTCACCCACCCTCAGGCTCTTCGGCGAACTCGCCAACGAGTCCTCCAAGTACGTCGATTGCGATTCCTGCCGGGGCGGTTTCGATGAAATCATTGTGGACAATCTGTATCTTGAGGCGGTCAGACCGCATGGGCTCCCAATAGGTGTTCGCCTCGGCAGACAGAATCTGTTCTACGGCGACGGCTTCCTGATCGCCGACGGCACCCCGCTCGACGAGTCGCGGACCACCTATGTCAATGGTCTCCTAATCACCACGACGATTCCGCTATGGTCCCTGGATTTCTTCGCAGCCCGCGATCCTCACCGGGATGAATACTTGCCGAGAATCAACAACCGGTACACGCGGCTCAGCGAGACCGACGACTTCCTGTGGGGCATCTTCATGGAACGCCAGCCCGCTCCCGGGACGGCCCTCCGCTACACCTTCGGGCCTTACTATGTTTACAAGAGCGAGAAGAATGGGGACCGAATGGCCCTCATTCACACCATGGGAGCCAGGCTCGGCTTCGGAGTGCGCGTGGTGGAAGTGGCCGGCGAGGTGGCCTATCAGGGCGGCAAGGTCCCGGCGTACGACTTCCTCGGTCCCGACCTCGAGGAAGTACTTGCCGGATCGCAGAGCGTATCGGCTCTCGGCGGGCACGCCCGGCTTACCGGCCATCTCGCTTCGCTAGCGCCGCTCGATATCGAGGGAGGCTATGTCTATCTCACCGGTGACGACCGCAAGACCCGCAACAAATACGAGGGCTGGAATCCACTGCTCGGCCGGTGGCCGATGTGGAGCGAGCTCTACATCTATACCCTGGCTGTGGAAGCCTTACCCCGCCCTCTCCACCAAGGGATAGCATACTGGCAGAATCTCAAGATGCCGTACATCAGGGTCAGCTATGCCGGAAACGGTCCCGTCACCTTCGAAGCCAAGTACTGCTGGCTGGATGCATTTGAGGATTTGACCATCGAGCCGACGGTTGACCCAAGCTACGAGGGACCGACCCACCGCGGCGAGCTGGTGGAACTAAAGCTAGGATGGAATTCACCGCGCCTCTTCAGCGGCCACGTTGTCTATGAGCGATTCATGCCTGGCGATTTCTACAACGTGATTGAGGGCTTCGTTCCCAAGGATGCGTCTTACTTCCGGTTGGAAGTCTCCAGGGTCTTCTAGCCGCCCGTGCAAGCCTCCCGGCCGCGCTAGCCCTTGCTGGCCGGCCGCAAGATCTGGTGGGCAGCGAGGAGAGCTACCGCGGCAAGGCCCACACCCGGCCAGAGCATTCTCCAACCTGCGAACCGCCAGGCCTGGATGAACCAGAGATCGTAGAGTCTCGGGCTTGTCGCAGTCAGCGCCTTCAAGTGAACCGCCACAGGCGAGAATTGCTGTATGTCGTTTTCTGCCCAGTCCAGTTTGCCAATCTGTATCCAATAGTCGTAAGGAGCCGTGTAGTTGATAAGCACTCCGGCGAGATTGACCACGAAGCCGACCGCGCCTAGTCCCGCCGCCAGCGCGATGAGCCTAGGTCTGGTGCGCGCGGCCACAAGTCCGGGCAGCAAGAGCAGCGGGATCGCCGGCAGCAGGAATCTCGGCCCCCAGCACCACCCACCATGCCAAGCCCACCAGCCCGAGTACACCATAAAGACATAGACGATGATCGCAACGAGGAGCCAGGCCTCCGCACGCCGCTTCCGCAGAAGCTCGCGGAAGCCGAAGGCAAAGAGGATCACGGCCGGCGCATAAATGAAAATGCTCCGGTATGGGCTAGCCAGATTCCACCACAGTCCCTTAAAGAGCGGCACCGAAAAGCCTTTGTCAAACGCCGTGTGATAGCCGGTTTGAAATAGGTCTCCGAAACGCACCAGATCGAGCACCCCTTGGATAATCAATCCCGGCAGGCAGCCGACTCCGTACCATGCCGCCTTCCTGCTTCCCACCTTGATGTCTCCAGCCGACACCGCCAGATAGCCGGCGAAAATCAGGCAGATCGGTATGAAGCTGATGCGCGCCAGAATACCGAGGCTGGACGCCAGGCCGGCCAGCAAGGCAGGCTTCTCATACCCGCTCTTGCCCAGATCGATCACCATGTATAACGATGCCAGCAAGCAGGCGGCAAACAGCGGCTCGGCAAAGAAATCTCGAGAGTAGATCCAGAAGGGCGTCGCGAAACCCAGGAGGCACGTTCCCCACAGCGCGCCACGGCGCGACAGGCCAAAGCGTCTGAGCAGGCTCCAGAAGACCAGAGCGGCGAACGCGGTCAGGAACGCGCAGGTTAGCATGGTGAAGAAGACTCTTGCCCCGTCGAGGTCATTCAGCTTTATGAGATCCTGCGCCTTGGCGACGATGGTGCCAGACTTGGAAGGAACGTTGATGCGGTCGCCGTAAGCCCTGAAAACGCGCCCACCGGGAGCGGTGAATTCAATCAGGCTCCCGATCCAGTAAAGCGGCAGGGCCACCAAGCTCTGCCCGATGCCGAGCTTGCTGTACTGGCGGCCGTTCCTGCCCTCCACCGTCATCATGAACTTGGGGATGTCAATTGCTCCTCGCGTAGCAATTGACTTGGTGACGTTGTAGTTCAGGTAGCTATCGACCGTGTATATGTGCCCGGCTGTAGTAGCAAGGTACAGGGCAAGGAAGAACAGAAATACGCTGAGGCGCATTCGCCCGTCCGATCACGCCCTCTATTGTATCTTGGTTTCCTGAACGTCCTTCACTATTCTAGGCTTCTGGCCGTAAGGGTCGTTTTCCTTGCGCATCTTGGAGCGACCCTCGAAGAACACGCCGTCCTCGATCACCAGGCTCACGCTCTCCACATCGCCAATCAGCCGGGCGCCGGATTCGAGCTCGACCTTCTTCTTGGCGAACACGTTGCCCTCGACCGTTCCGCTCACGACCGCATGGGCAGCGTGTATCTCACCCCTGACCTGCCCACCCTTGCCGACGATCACAGAATCCGACGAGAGAATCTTCCCCTCGAACTCGCCGTCAACCCTGACGCTTCCCTTCGCGTCAATGTCGCCGGTGAACTTGCAGTCGTGACCAAGTATGGTGCTGATCGCCGCCTGCGCCTCTGTGGCTTCTTTTCCAAACATCACTTCTCCCTCCGTGCTAAACACCAGTCCCAATGCTGCCTGTAGAATTATCTGCTCAACTCTTAGTTAAGTCGATATAGTCCCCCGGGTCAACCGGTTTGTTGCCCTTCAGAATCTCAAAGTGTACATGAGGCGCGGTGCTTCTGCCAGTGCTCCCTACGACAGCGATTATCTGGCCCCTTGCCACATGATCACCGGCCTTCACCAGCAGCCGTTCGTTGTGCCCATAGAGCGTCGTGAGGGTGTCGCCGTGGTCCACCACAACGAGATTCCCATAGGTATCATCCCAGCCCGCTGACTTGACCACGCCGTCGAGAGCACACCTTACCGGTGTGCCTCTCGGAGCCACGATGTCGATTCCAGGATGACCGCCTTTGGCTGCAGCATCGCCTGCGAAAGCCTTCGATACCCAGCCATTGGCGGGCAGGATCATGCCACCTGCCGGGCTCGCGAAGCCCGTGTAGAAAGGCTCCATGATACCGTATGTGTACCTCCGCGGCCAGAAGTTTGTCGCCGGTATCTGGTCCCCGACCATCCCCGCCAGGTGCCCTTTGGTATCCATGATGCCGGCCCAGGCACCAATCTGTTTCTTCAACTTCTCGATGCGGGCCAGCTCGAATTCAATCTCCTTCACTTTCTCGTTCTGGGCGCGCAAGACCTGGTTCTCCGACCGCAGTTTCGAGGCCTGCAGCGCAAGGATCGCCATCTTGGTATAGGTGATCCCCACAAAGCCAAGCCCCACCACAAACACAATCACCAGCACAAACAGCAACATGGCGGCCTGGGCCGGCAAATTGAAAGTGACCGGAGCTCCGGTCCCGTGGGGCGCAATGATCAGCGAGAAGCCGTTGCGAAGATGGACGAACACCGGCCTCGCCTGTGCCCCAATTTGCTTCAGGCGCCCACCGAGACCCCACATTACCAAGCTACCTCATCGCGTCCAGAATTCGATTGAGATCATCAGCCGAATAGAACTCAATCTCAATCTTGCCGTGGCCCCCGCGGCCGATGATCCTCACCCGCGTGCCGAGCTTACGCATCAGCTGCTGCTCGATCCGCCCGATCTCCGGATCCTGCTGATTGCTGTCGACCTTGCGAGCAACTCTCGGCCGCTGCCTCTGGCGCACCATTGCCTCCACCTGTCGCACCGAGAGCCCCCGGTGAAGCGCTGTTCTATAGATGCTGACCGCCTGTTTCTCGTCTTCGAGACCCAAGAGAGCACGGGCGTGTCCAACTGTGATCTTGCTCTCCTCAAGGCCGCGCCTGATCTCGTCGGCAAGGTTGAGCAGCCTGAGCGAGTTGGTTATGGTGCTCCTGTCTCGGCCCAGTTTCTTGCCAAGCTGTTCCTGCGTCAGCTTGAACCGCTTGATCAGTTCGCGGTAGCCTCGCGCTTCATCCATGGGATTTAGATCTTCGCGCTGGATGTTCTCCACCAGAGCGATCTCCAGGGCCTCAGAGTCGGAGACCTGCCGCACCACCGCAGGTACCGTCCTGAGGTTGGCAAGTCTCGCTGCCCTCAAGCGCCGCTCTCCCGCCACCAGTTCGTAGCGCCCGGCCTTACGACGCAAGATCACCGGCTGCAGCACGCCTTTTTCACTTATCGATTGCCTGAGGTCCTCCAGCGAAGCCTCGCTGATCCGCGTTCTCGGCTGGTACGGGTTCTCGGCTATCTCGTCGATCCCAACATCGACGATGGTTGCCTGTCCGCCCATGGTGGCCCGTCCGAAGTCGGGGATCAAGGCATCGAGCCCTTTGCCAAGGGCCTTTCTAGCCACGCGTCATCACCTCCTTCGCCAGTTCCATGTAACTCCGCGCGCCCGAGCATGTCACATCGTAAAGCAAGATGGGCTTGCCGAAGCTCGGAGCTTCGCTCAACCGAACATTCCTCGGTATCACAGCCTTATAGACGCGGTCGTCGAAGAACTTCCGCGCCTCTTGAGCTACCTGCATCGAGAGGTTGAGCCGGCTATCGAACATCGTGAGCAGCACGCCCTCGATTGCAAGCGTCGGGTTCAGGTTCTTCTGCACCAGCTTGACCGCGTTGATCAGCTGGCCAAGCCCCTCCAGTGCGTAGTACTCACACTGCACCGGAATAATCACGCTGTCGGCAGCGGCGAGCGAGTTGACGGTGAGCAGTCCGAGCGACGGGGGACAGTCGATGATGACATAGTCGTAGCGTTCCCGCACCGCTTCAAGCGCTTTCCTCAATCGCATCTCGCGGGCCATCATGCCCACAAGTTCGATTTCGGCCCCTACCAGCCGCTGGTGAGAGGGAACCAGTTCAAGCCCCGGGACCTCGGTCTTGGCAATCACCTCTTCAACCGGCACCTCGTTCACCAACACTTCGTAAATGCACTTGGCGCCGTCTCCGACCGTGATGCCGAGCCCACTCCCAGCATTCGCCTGCGGGTCCACATCCACTAGCAGCGTCCGTTTGTCCGAGACACTCAGAAAGGCTGCCAGGTTGACTGCGGTCGTGGTCTTGCCAACCCCTCCCTTCTGATTGGCTATGGCTATGACCCTGCCCACGCCCCCACCTCCTCCCGTGAATTCAGATCTCGAATACTCAAGTCAACCTCCAAATCTAGTCTCCCCGCTCCTCAATCCGCGGTGCGCTATACGCCGCGCAGAGCTATCGCAAATATTCGCAACGGGTTACAATGGGCGGCGGCAGGGCTTCCTACTAGCGCCAGCATCCCGCCACCATGCCCAAAAAAGTGCGGCTCGGCTTCGCCCACTTCCTCGCCCGCCCGGCTTCCCTTGTAAGCAACAAGCCTGCCTCCCGGCCGGACCAACGGCATGCACCACCTGACTAGCGGCTTCAATCTCGTAACCGCACGAGCGAGAACCAGATCGAAGCCGCCCGCGTGCCGCCGTCGGAAATCCAAGCTGTCCACTCTGCCCAACTCAAACCTCCCGAGCCCTGCGCCGGGCACCATTCCCGCGGTTTCAACTCCCGAGCCACAGACCTCTTCCAAGAAACCTCGGCGCTTACTCCGCGAGTCACACACGGTGACGGCAGCATACGGCGACACGGCCGCCAGCGCAAGCCCGGGCAGACCGTTACTTCCCCCGACGTCCAAGATCTCCATCCGCCCTCGCAACCCTAAGAGCGGGAGCACCGAGACCGCGTCGCAGAAATGATACTTGACCAATCGCCCGACATCCCTCCTTGAAACCAAATTGATGGCCTCGTTCCAGCGTGCGATCGCATCCGCCAAGCGGGCCAGTCGCTCCTCAGCATCGGGCCGCGTCTCCTCCCCCCAATCGCGCACCATGCGGACAAGGCCCGCGATCTCATCCCCACGAATCCCTGCCCCAGCCGCACCGCCGCTATTCCTCGGGCCGCTGCCCCTCGCGCTACCGGCTGGCAGATTCAAGGTCCCCTCGTTCGCTTTCGCGCTTAGTCATGTGAATCAAGACGCTGGTGATATCGGCGGGCGTGATGCCTGGCACCCGCGCAGCTTGCCCGATCGAAACCGGCCTCACCAAGCTTAGCTTCTCGCGAGCCTCCCGCGAGAGTCCGGGCACGCGCTGAAAATCCAGCGATGGCGGGATCCGGCGGTTCTCTCTGTGTCGAACGTCCTCGGCCCGCGCCCGTTCCCGCTCTATGTAACCCTCGTACTTGGTCTCGATCTCTGCCTGCTCCAACACCTTCTCATCGTAGCTGCAAAGCCACGGAGCTTCCCTCGCGAGATCGCGCCAGGTGACTTCCGGCCGGCGGAGTAATTGCCTGAGCGTTACGCGCTCCTCGCCAACTCTCACCCGTTGAGCATCCAGCCTCGCGCACGCCTCGCTCCTGGAGGCCTGCCGAGCTTCGACCGCTGCGAGGCTTGCCCTCGGCACCAGGCCCAGAGCATGACCATAGGTCATCAGGCGTTCGTCGGCATTGTCCTGCCTCAAGAGCAACCGGTACTCGGCCCGCGACGTGAACATCCGATAGGGCTCCTCTGCTCCCTGGGTGACCAGGTCATCAATCATCACCCCAATGTAGGCTTCGCTCCGGGCCAGCACGAGCCCCGCACGTCCACTCAGCTTCAAGGCCGCGTTGATCCCGGCTACGAGCCCCTGCCCACCCGCTTCCTCATAACCCGAGGTCCCATTGACCTGCCCGGCAAGAAAGAGACCTTCGATCTGCTTGGTCTCAAGGGTCGGCAGCAATTGCGTCGGAAGCACGAAATCATACTCAACAGCGTACCCGGGCCTCACGATCTCGCCATTCTCCAGGCCCGGGATCGTCCGGACTATCTGAAATTGAACGTCTTCCGGGAGGCTCGTGGCCAGCCCGCTGACGTAATACTCCTGACCTTCGCCGTCCTCGGGCTCCAGGAAGAGCTGATGGCTCGGCCTGTCTGGAAACCGCACGAACTTGTCCTCGATCGATGGGCAGTAGCGAGGGCCCTTGCCGACTATCTTGCCGGCGTAAAGGGGCGACCGGTCCAGATTGGCCAGGACCACTGAGCGCGTACCTTCCGAGGTTCGAGTCAAGTAACACGGCGCTCCGGCGCCTATCCGGGTCCGGGTCTTGTGCGAGAAAGGTTCGACTCCCTCCTCGCCCGGCAGGGGTGAGAGTTTCGCGAAGTCGATGGACCTGGCTCGCAGCCGTGGCGAGGTTCCGGTCTTCAGCCTGCCGGCGGCAAGCCCAAGCTCCCTCAGATTAGCCGCCAGTCCGATGCTGGCGCATTCCCCGTTCCGGCCACCGGGGTAGTGCTCGAGCCCGATGTGAATCGTTCCCCCGAGGAACGTGCCCGTCGCTATCACCACAGCTCCTGCCTTGAAACTGTAGCCGCTCCGGGTCACCACCCCGCGCACCCTGCCGCCCTCGACATCCAAGCTTTCCACAAGGGCTTGCCGCAGTTCCAAGCGCCGCACGGCCTCCAAGGCCTTCCTCATCTCGACCTTGTACGCCCCGCGGTCATTCTGAGATCTCAGGGCCCACACCGCCGGCCCGCGGCTCCGATTAAGCGTCCGCATCTGCAGCGCCGTCACGTCGGCAACGCGGCCCATCTCGCCCCCGAGGGCATCTATCTCTTTGACAAGATGAGACTTAGCAAGTCCTCCGATCGCCGGATTGCAGGACATCTGAGCCACGTTGTCAAGGTTGAGGGTGAGCATCAGGGTGTCGCACCCCATCCGTGCGGCCGCGAGCGCAGCTTCGCACCCGGCATGGCCGGCACCAATCACGATCACGTCGTAGGTTTTGGGATGGTCCATGGGCCTAATGTTTCACGTGAAACATTCACTTGCCTATACAGAACTTGGAGAAGACCTCGTCCAGCACCCTCGAACTTGCCGCCTTGCCGGTCACGTCCCCCAGGCGATCCAGTGCGAGCCTGATGTCTGAGGCTACAAACTCTAGAGGAATTCCGGTGCCGGCCGCCCCTGCGGCGCGCCTGGTCGCGGCCAGGGCTTCCCGCAAGGCGCGGGCATGGCGCTCATTGACGATTAGCTCCTGATCCATGCCTCCGACTAGATCTCGCGCCAGCCCACCCAGGCGCTCTCTGAGCTCCGGCAAGCCATCACCCGTCAGGGCTGATACCCTGACGCCCGGTTCGCTCCCCTGCAAGATCAGCTCTACCTCACCCCAGAAGGCTCGCGGTGTGTCAGCCGCGGGCAGATCGACCTTGTTCGCAACCACCACCCTAGGCTTGGTCGCGACTTCCTGTAGGACCTCTCGGTCGCCGGCCCCGAGCCCGGTGCTTGCGTCAAGCACCACCAGCGCGATATCAGCGTCCGCGACGGTCTCTCTGGTCCTGCGGATCGCCTCGGCCTCAAGCCCGTCCGAAGGGCGTCGCATCCCGGCTGTATCGTGAAGCCGGAGCACCAGACCATCAACCCCCGCCAAGCCATCCACCACATCCCGCGTCGTTCCGGGTGTCTCGCTCACAATCACCCGATCGTGCCCTACAAGCCGATTGAAGAGACTCGATTTACCCGCATTGGGTTTGCCCACGATCGCCACGTCGAGACCGTCCCTCAGATACTTGCCCTGATCGTGGGCTGTGATGAGGTCCTCGATGCGTTTGGCTGTCAACTCAAGATCGCGTGCCACGGCGGTCCTATCCACCGGGTCGATCTCGTCCTCCGCGAAATCAATATTGGCCTCAATGAGCACCAGCCACGCTAAGAGTCCCCGCTCCAGGTTCCCCATGGAGCGTGACAACTCGCCCTTCAGTTGCCGCATCGCCACCTGGAGGGCTTGTTCGCTGGCAGCCCGGACGATTTGTTCGACGGCCTCAGCCTGAGCCAGATCAAGCTTGCCATTGAGGAAAGCCCGTTTGGTGAACTCCCCGGGCTCGGCGGGCCGTGCTCCCTCTTCGGTGAGCCTCCTCAGGACCAGCCGCGGCACCAGTAGACCTCCGTGGCAGGTGATCTCGACCACATCTTCGCCAGTCGCGGTGTGTGGGCCCCGCATTGCCACCATCAGCACCTGATCCAGGGCGACGCCATCCCTCCTCACGATCTCTCCTACAAGCACCGTCTTGTCAGGAGCTTCCCGCAAGGAATGTTTGCCCCGGAACATACTGTCGCCAATGGGAATTGCGGCTGCGCCACTCAAGCGGACGATGCCGAGCGCCCCTCGCCCCGTCGCTGTCGCAATCGCCGCAATGGTATCAGTCTCCAGTGGGCCAAGCGTCATCTTCTGCCCCTCCACCCCTCGACTCCGCATCCTGATCCTCATGCTCCTCACCAGCCTCATCGGCCGGCCTCCCACAACCCTGCCTCCCACCCCCCGAATTCCGCCCGCCGCGCCGTGCCAAGGAAATCACCACGTTCTTGAGGTCCCCATCGCCGATGGTGTGGGTTCGCACCTGAGGGTCTCCGGCAAGCGCCAAATGGACCACGCGCCGCTCAGCTGCCGAAAGCGGCTCCATCTGCATCTCCTTACCCGTCGACTTGACGCGGGCCGCAAGCGAGATCGCCTTGCTCTTGAGGGCACTCGCCCGCCGCTTCTTGTAGCCGCCCACGTCTATATCCATCCGCACGCTTTTCTTGAGCTGCTTCCCGACCATCCGCCTTAGCAGGTGGCCGATGTCCTCAAGACTCTCCCCCTTCTTGCCGATCAGCAACCCGTCCACGCCCGCCGTTTCTATGTCCACACGGTGTATGTCGTCTTCCAGCTTGATGCTGACCTGCCCACTTATACCCATGAGCCGCAAGAGGTTCGTGATCATCTCTTCGATCTTCGCGCTCACGTCGCCGTTGGCGCTCTTCTTGCGGACGATCACCCGGGCCTGTTTGGCTCCGATCAGGCCGAACACACCCTGAGTGCCCTCTTCGAGCACTTCCCACTCCGCCTCCTCCCGCGTCACGCCAAGCCGCTCGAGCCCCTTCCCGATGGCATCGTCCACGTTCTTGCCTTCGGAAACTATCTCGTTCACGCCGCCAGGGTTCACGACCTCGTCCTGCATGACTCTCCTCCGGTGGTTGTTATGCCTGTGCCTGCAGCTGCTGTTGTTCCAATCTATCCGCCCGCGTCAGGTAGTACTGGTGCGCGATCGTAAGTATGTTGTTGACCAGCCAGTACAAAACCAGTCCCGACGGGAACTTGAAGAACATCACGGTGAACAGGATTGGAAGCATATAGGTCATCATCGCCTGCTTGGGATCTGTTGTGGTCATCTTCTGCTGCACGTACATCGCTATGCCCATAAGGATCGGCAGCAAGCTGACCGCCGACCCGATGAAGGGCAGCGAAAACGGCAACCTCGCTATGACGTCCGGCGCTGAGAGATCGTGCATCCAAAAGATGAACTTGGCCCGCCTGAGCTCGATCGTTCTCTGGAGCACGTTGAACAAGGCAATGAAGACCGGCATCTGGAGGAGGAGCGGCAGGCAGCCGCCCATGGGGTTGACCCCGCGTTGCCGGTAGAGTTCCATTATCGCCTTATTGAGCGCTTGCGGGTCCTTCTTGTGCTTCTCACGCAGCGCCTGAATCTCGGGCTGCATCTTCTGCATCTGCCGCATCGATTTCATGCTCTTCTGTGTTAGAGGGTGGAAGAGCAGCTTGGTCAAAGCGGACAGTACGATAATCACCCACCCATAGTTGGGTATCACCTTGTAGCACAATACCAAGAACGCAAAGATCAGCCTGCTCAGCGGGCTGATCCACTTCCAGCCAAAATCGACGGCCTTCTCCAGCCCATGGCCTAGCGCCTTGAGCTCCTTGTAATCCAGGGGCCCCACGTACACCATGAAGCTCAAGGGCTTGCCCGCGGTCTCAGCTTCCAGCTTCATCCCGATCGCGTCCGCCGACGCCGGGAAGGCCTTCGCCAGCACGGTTGCCCCCTCCGGCGGCACCAGCCCTGCAAGGAAGTACTTGGTCCTTACACCCGACCATTTGATCGCGCCGCCCACTGAGGGCACCTGATTCTTGCGCGCCCTCGCCAGACTTGTCTTCACAAGCCCTTCACCCGTGAGCGTCAGGCTGGCGAAATTGCGAAAATCGTCAACCCGGTTCGCCTCGGTTGGCTGCAGGCCGGCCTGCCACCCAAACTCGATCGCGCGGACCTCTTCCGAGCCGGGCCCCGTCACATCGAGCGCCACGGTCACGGTGTAGGCGCTGGCCGAGAAGGTGCAGGTCTTCCTGACCGTCATCCCATTGGTGGCCGCGAACACCAGGTCCAGGTTGCCCTGCTCCCCGGATGCCACGGACACTGAATCAGCCGACGCAGTAAACTCGGCCTGGGTGAGGTCGATGCGGTCCCCGCTCTTGGTCAGGAGCGCCAGCCCCAAGGCTCCCGCCCCCGCCTGGGGAACAAGCTCGACGGGCTTATTGTCCACGCCAGGATAGCGGTTGAGCCGGAAGCTCGTGACAACGCCGCCGCGGCTTGAGAACGTCGCCGTGTATAGCGGCGTCCTCACTACGACCTCCTTAGCCGGCCCCTCGGTCGCAGTGACCGCTGCCTGAGACAGCGCCCCGGAAGCCGCACCAGCAGTGGGCTGGCGCGATCCCGGTGTCTCACCCGACACACCTCCGCCCTGTCCAGCCGTCTGCTCAGGTGGCGCGCCCTGCGGTTGGGTCCCGGTCTGGGTCGCAGCTGGCCGCCCCGGCGCTGGCTTTTGGGGCGTGAGAAAAACCTGGTACACTAAGAGCACGGCGAGGATCAGCATCATCGCCACTAGTGCTCGCTTCTCCATTATTAACCTCGATGAATCCTGGCGTCTCCGGACCTGCCCCGCGGCCGCTCAGCGAACCGGGTCAAATCCGCTTCCGCCAAATGGGTGGCACCTCAAGAGCCGCCAGAGAGCAAGCAGGCCGCCTCTCACGGCACCATGCTTGCGCAAGGCCTCCGCTGCGTAGTCCGAACATGTGGGCACATACCTGCAGGCACGCGGCAAGGCCGGCGAGATCAATCGTCGGTAACCGCCAATTGCAGCTATGGCTGCCAGCGCCACCAATCCGTCAGCCCTTGAGATTACTCGCCTGAGAGGCCATCTCTGAGAAGGTCGCAACTCTCCAATAGCCCTTCCATGTCCGTCTGGACCTCACGCAGCCTCGCCTCGGCGATCCCCCGCGCGGCCACAAACACAATTCTGAAGCCGGACGGCGCCGTTCTTGGCTTGACAAGCCGGTAGGCTTCCCGCAGGAGGCGCCTGGCGCGGTTCCGCTGGCACGCGCCTCCTACTGATCTTCCCGCGATGAACCCTGCCTTGCGCTTGGCCGCTCCATTGGCCAGCACATAGGCCTTGAAGCGCTTGCCCGTGAGGATCCTGCCCTTGGTGATAACTTCTTTGTATTCGCACTGCTGCGTAATTCGCTCATGCCGCCCGAGCTTCCTATTGCACGGCAAGCCGTTTCCTACCTCGCTTCCGCCTGCGCGAGAGGACAGCCCTGCCTGCTCTGGTGCTCATGCGTTTCCGGAAGCCGTGCGTTCTCTTGCGCTTGGTCTTGTGTGGCTGATATGTCCTCTTCAAGGTGGTCCCCTTTCTGAATACTTCTCGACTTGAGGGATTCTACGTCTTGCCGAGCTCGGCTGTCAAGCGGTTTTCAATCAGTTGCAGGTGTTGGCACATTTTCCTCTTCGCTGGTGAAAAAACAGCTTGCCAGACTCCCGACGCCATGCTAATATCCCGGCTGCATCAGGGAGGGCAGAGCCAGGCATGTGGATAACTCGGAGGGGCGGAGCATTCCGGGCGCTCGCGCGGGCCCGCTATACTTCCGGGTCACCTCACCCCCAGCAATCAGCAGCCCATTTGTGGATAACCATGTTGGTCACGGGGTTGCTTGTGTACTTATCCGCTTATTTTCCAACTGATTACACGGTTATCAACGGCTGTGGAAAACCTGGGGGTTTCATAACTCTATGCCGTGATTCGTTCCTCGCTTGAGTGAGCCCCACAGGCTTAGCCGATGCGGTTTCCACGGACTTGTGGATAAGTTGTTGACTGACCGATTGTGATAGATGTTTTCAAGGTTGTAAGGAGACAGACCCATGGGACCTTCACCCGCAGAAGTTTGGAGCCGGGCCTTAGCCCGCCTCGACGGCAAGATCGATACACACAGTCTGGAAACTTGGATTGCCCCCATTAGCCCCATCGAGATCAGGGACAGCAACTTCACCATCAGCGCACCGAGCAGATTTCACGCTACCTGGATCGAATCTCATTACGCTCCGGCTCTGCGGGAAGCTCTCAAAGATACCACCGGCCTGGACTACGAGTTGAATTTCATCGTGGCCGCAACCGAGCCGCCCTTCGAGGCAGTGGCTGCATCGGCCGAGTTGCCTCAGCCGCGACGGCGGTCAACCAACGGCACTTATCTCAATCCTAAGTACACGTTTCGCAGTTTCGTGGTCGGGGGCAGCAACAAGATGACTCACGCGGCAGCGCTTGCTGTTGCAGAGCGGCCGGCCCGCGCCTACAACCCGCTCTTCATCTATGGCGGAGTTGGACTGGGCAAGACTCACATTATGCAGGCTATCGGCAACCACGTGCTCGAGGCGTCGGACACCTCGCGGGTGTGGTACGTATCGTCTGAGAATTTCATGAATGAGATGATCTACTCCATTCAGCGCGGCAGCACGCTGGAGTTCCGGAACAAGTACCGCGGTGTCGATGTGCTCTTGATCGACGACATCCACTTCCTTGCAGGCAAGGAGAGCACCCAGGAGGAGTTCTTTCACACTTTCAACGCGCTGCACGAAGGGCACAAACAAATCGTCCTCACTTGCGACCGCCCGGCCGGCGAGATTCAGAATTTAGAGCATCGCCTCGTCTCCCGCTTCGAATGGGGACTGGTCACGGACCTGCA
>DATKKY010000316.1:0-12190 GCA_035542695.1 bacterium
CCAGACGCTGCTTGGAGAAGAACCGTATTCCCATGCCGCGGAAGCTTGCACGTTCGATGCTCTCCACCTCGCCGCTTCGTACTTTGATGGTCAGCTCGCGCCCGCTCTCGATGAAGCAATCGCAATCGTCGGCGCCCTTGACCTTTGCGCTGCGCGTGACATCGTTTGCCAGATCGACATGGTCGCTGGTCACGACTTGGTTCCTCCGATAGTGATCTCGGAAATCTTGACGGTGGGCATCCCGTCGGCCACTGGCACACCCTGGCCTGCCTTGCCACAGGTTCCTTGGCCCGAATAGAACTCAAAATCGTTGCCGATCATCTCGAGCTTGGTGAGAACCTCGCCGCCATTGCCGATCAAGCTGGCTCCTTTGACTGGAGCTCCGATCTTGCCGTGCTCTATCAGATAACCCTCGGTGACCTCGAAGACGAAGTTGCCTGCTGAAATGTCCACCTCCCCGCCGCCCATCACCTTGGCGTAGAATCCCCTGTCAACCGAGGCAATGATCTCCTCAGGGGGCATCGTGCCTGCCAGCATGATGGTATTGGTCATTCGCGGCACCGGCACGTGCCGGTACGATTGCCTCCGGCCGTTGCCGGTGGAGGCTGCGTTCATCAGTTTGGCATTCAGCCGATCGTAGAGAAAGCCCGTGAGCACGCCGTTCTCAATAAGGACCGTCCGCTGGCCGGGCGTTCCTTCATCATCTATGCTGATCGATCCGCGCCGCCCCGGTGCGGTCGCGTCGTCCACTATGGTGCACCCTCGGGCCGCGATTCTGTCACCCACTCGACCGGCGAAGAGGGAGGACTCCTTCCTGATGAAATCTCCCTCGAAACCGTGCCCTATAGCCTCGTGCAAGAGCACGCCACCGCCTGCGTGCGCTAAGACCAGCGGCATCTTGCCCGCCGGGGTTTCCTGGGCGCTCAAGAGCAGCACTGCCTGACGGGCTGCTTCGGCGGCGATCTCTCGAGGGGACTGCCGATCGAAGAGCTCGTAGCCGGCGCGGGCGCTAAATGAATGGAAGCCGCGTTGCCTGAGGCTCCCGTCCTGGGCCACCACGGTCGCTCTCAAGCTTGTCATCACTTGCCGATCGGTCACATGGAGCCCTTCAGAGTTGGCGACTAGGATGGTCCTGTCTTCATCCATCAAGGCCACCAGGACTTCGCTGATGCGCCTGTCGAAAGCCCTCGCTGCGCGGTCGGCCTGCCAAGCGGTCTCGATCTTCCGGTTTGCTTCAATATCAACGGGAAAAGCTACAACCTCGGACAGCGCGGGGGCTCTGCCAAGGCGGGAGAGATCTCGGACCTCGGTCGCTCCACCCCCAGATGCGATCTCGCCAGCGACGGTGGCAGCCTCCACTAAGTCCGCCAGCTCGATGCCGTCGGTGTAAGCATAACCGATCTTCTCGCCGGCGATCGCCCTCACGCCCGCCCCGAGGATCGCTCCCCGCGAGGCCTCGCGGACCACTTGCTCTTCAATCCTGACGGTGTCGGCGGTTTCCTGTTCGAGGTAGATTTCAGCGAATTCAGCGCCCCGCGCGAGCGCTCGACGCAGCACTTTTGCCAGATCAGCTTTGTCGGGAAACGGGACTGGTTGCTTGGGCATACGCACCATCGATACCACGGCCTGGGCCACCTGTCAACCTGAAGTCGCTACTCCGGTGCGGGTCCGTTGCCGGACTCGCCGCGTCGGCCCGGCCGATTTTGCTTCATGCCCAGCCGCGCTCTTGCTATAATGCCGCCGACAATGCCCAAACCGGCTTTCTACAATCTGACAGCAGAGGAAAGCGCCCGGCTGCTCGAGTCCGTCCTGGACTGCGGACTCAGCGAGGCTGAGGCCCGCAAGCGCCTGGCTCAGCACGGCGCCAACCAGCTGGCGGAGAAGAAGGCCGTGAGCCCCCTCAGTCTCTTCCTCGACCAATTCCGGGACTTCATAATCTGGGTGCTCGTCGGCGCGGCGTTGGTCTCCGGATTCCTTCAGGAATGGGTGGACGCCCTCGCCATCATTGCGATTGTGATTCTGAATGCCGTCCTGGGCTTCATCCAGGAGCACCGGGCGGAGAAATCGCTGGCCGCCTTGAAGAAGCTCTCGAGCCCAACCTCAAAGGTGATTCGGGACGGCCGGCACCGGACCGTGCCTTCTGCCGAACTGGTTCCCGGCGACCTGGTCGAGCTGGAAGCCGGCGACAGCGTCCCTGCTGACGGGCGCCTGGTCTGGATCAGCGCTAATTTCGGAGCTCAGGAAGCTAGCCTGACCGGCGAGTCCACGCCGGTTCAAAAGACAACCCAAGCTCTCGACGAGAAGGACGTTCCCCTCGGCGACCGGGCCAACCTGGTTTACATGGGAACCTCAGTGGCTTCGGGGAAAGCCCGAGCGCTCGTCGCCGACACCGGCATGCGGACCGAGTTGGGGCGAATTGCCGGCATGGTGCAGGAGATCGAGCGCGAGGCTACCCCGCTCCAGCGGAAACTGGAGCAATTCGGCAAGTGGATCGTCTATCTGTGCTTCGCGCTGGTGGCGGCCGTGTTCTTGCTGGAGTGGCTGCGCGGCGGGAAGATAATCAATGTCTTCTTGACCGCGGTCAGCCTTGCAGTGGCGGCCATACCGGAGGGCCTGCCGGCCGTGGTCACGATCGCCCTGGCCCTGGGTGTGCACCGCATGGTCAAGCGCCATGCCTTGATCAGAAAACTGCCGTCAGTTGAAACCTTAGGCTGCACTACCGTCATTTGCTCCGATAAAACCGGGACTCTCACCAAGAATGAAATGACCGTGCAACGGGTCTTGGCGGGGGGCAGGCTATTCGACGTGACCGGCGTGGGCTACGCGCCTCAGGGGGAGTTCCGGCTGAGCGGGAAGGCCATTGATGCAGCACACGAGCCTGACCTGACGAGTCTGTTGCGGACTTCGGTGCTCTGCAATGGCGCTGAGCTCGCCTCCCAAGATGGTGTCTATCGGGTCATAGGTGATCCCACCGAGGGAGCTCTGCTCGCGCTGGCCGCGAAGGCAGGAATGACCAAAAGCGCACTGGAGCAGCAATATCCATTTGTCGATGAGATCCCGTTCGATTCCGAGCGCAAGACTATGACCATCATCCGGCGTCACGACGGGCGGACCATTGCGTTCGTCAAGGGGGCGCCCGATGTCCTGATAGATCTTTGCACCGCAATCGAGGAGAACGGCGCTGCGAGGACGCTGGCCGACGCTGACCGGCTGGCAATTGAGAAGACCAACGATCAACTGGCTTACCAGGCCATGCGGGTGCTGGCGGTAGCTTACCGGATTCTCGACGATGACTACGAGCACCGGGACCCGAGGGCGACCGAGCGCGACCTCACTTTCCTGGGACTGGTGGCCATGATCGATCCGCCCCGCGAGGAAGTCAGGCGCGCCATCGAGGAATGCAAGACCGCGGGCATACGCACCGTGATGATCACGGGCGATCACAAGAACACAGCGATCGCCATCGCCCGCGCGCTCGGCTTCTTCGAGGAGGGCTCGCTGGCGTTGAGCGGGGAGGAGCTGGACCGGCTGAGCGATGACGACCTTTATAGCGAGGTCAAGCGCATCTCGGTATATGCCCGGGTCTCTCCTGAGCACAAGCTGCGAGTAGTCAGGGCTTGGCGCCGGCATGGCGAGATCGTCGCTATGACTGGGGATGGCGTCAACGATGCCCCGGCGGTCAAGGAAGCCGACATCGGCGTGGCCATGGGTATCACCGGCACTGACGTCACCAAAGAAGTGTCTGATATGGTGGTCACCGACGACAATTTTGCCTCGATCGTATCAGCGGTCGAGGAAGGGCGAACAATCTTCGACAACATCCGGAAGTTCGTGCACTATCTGCTGTCGTGCAACGCCGGAGAGATCCTGGTGATGTTTTGCTCCTCGCTGATGGGCATGCCGGTGCCGCTCTTGCCGATCCAAATCCTGTGGGTCAATCTGGTGACCGACGGGCTGCCGGCTCTTGCCCTGGGAGTCGATCCGGGCGACCCAAAGGTAATGCTGCGTCCGCCCCGCAAGCCCACCGAAGCTGTGATCACGCGGCCGCGAGCCTGGCTGATGCTCGGCCAGGGATGCCTCATTGCCTTATGCAGCCTCCTGGCCTTCGGTTTTGTGTATTCGGTCCGGAAGGAGCCCGTTGAGTGCGCCAGGACCGCTGCCTTTGTGGTGCTGTCCTTAACCCAGCTCTTTCACTCCTTCAACTGCCGCAGCACGACGGAGTCGCTGTTTAAGCTCGGCATCTTCTCGAACATGAGTCTGGTGGGTGCGGCCGTGATCTCGGGCTTGCTTCAGATGGCTGCGGTTTATTCCCCCTTCGCTCAGACCATATTCAAGACGCGACCGATAAGCCACTTGGACTGGCTGCCGATCATCGCGCTGTCATCACTTCCCTTCTGGGCAATGGAAGTGGCCAAGATCGGCATGAGACGGAGTGAACGCGCCCGCGCCCTGTGACCTGCCATAATCTCTCGGCTGCGTGCGGCAGCTAGAGCCAGCTCTGCTTCTCGGTGCGACCTTGTCTCGAATCTCCCGGGCGAGACCGGAATCTAAATGATAGAGCAGGGATGATGGGTGGGGTCGGAATAGCCCGGTGCCGCGCTCGGGTCAATGCGGGTCGCGCCAAGTTCCCGAGAAAGCATGAGGCGGCGCCGGGTTATTATCTTCTTCTCGTTTTGCCTGGCGAGGCAGATCTTGCCTACTTCACCCAGCGGCCATCCACATAGACCCAGCCGCGTCTCGTTCTGGCCCAGTGCCCAGGGACCCAGGTGGTGCCGCGTGGCCTGGTCTCCCAGTGGCCGGAGATCCACACGTACTCGTGGCCGTTCCAAGCCCACTGTCCATCCATCCAGATTGCCGCTGGACCCGGTCTCGGTGGGATCACCTCTTGCCTGGGAGCGGGCGGGGCCGCTCTGACATAGACTCGCGCCGGGGCGCAGCTATTGAGCAGGATTGCAGCTATGGCGGCGATGACGCCAAGGATGGCGAAGACCACAATCGCCGTACGTCCAAAAGCGGCTAGCACGACGTCACCTCTTTCGCACGTCCCCCTCTCACATATTTCGGCACCGGTGGCGCTCGCCTTGAGCCCCGCTGGGCAATTTGACCGGGGGTGCGGGCGGTGTTAGAATGTAAGCAAGCGCGACGGGTAGTCGCGCTGGCCTGCGCGAAAGGCGGCATCGCTTGAAGTACGCTCTCCTAGTGTGCATCTTGCTGGCAGTTTGCCCGCCCGCTTGCGGCTACAATCTCGTTTTGACCGATCCCGCGGGCGACGATCACGGCCCGGGCACTTATGTCTATCCGCTGGATGGCGTCTTCACGGCGGGCTCGTTTGATATCACCCGTTTTACGGCGAGCGAGGTCGGCTCCAAAGTGCGGTTTGAGGTGAAGATCGCCGGGACGATAACTGACCCGTGGGGTTCCGGCGCGGGCTTCTCGCTCCAGAGCATGGACATCTACATTGACAAGGACGGCATCTACGGCTCCGGTTCGACGGCCGCGCTCGACAGCCGCAATGTCGAGTTCTCCCCAGGGAGCGCGTGGGAGTATTGCCTGTGGTGCGCCCCGCCCTTCGACGACTTCCATACTCACGTGGTTTCCGCCGCCGGCACCTCGTACTACTCGGGTGTTGTGACCAGCGTGGACCAAGCCAACAGCCTGATCACGGTCGATGTTCCCAAGAGCATTATCGGGACGCCGACGAGCTCGTGGCGATACATCGTGTTGATGCTCAGTCAGAGCGGTTACGACTCGGGACGGGTGCGTCCCGTCATGAAAGATGCCGGCCAGTGGGTCCTGGGTGGGGGCGACGATGGCTCGTGGGATTCCAACGTGATTGATCTGGTGGCAGAGGCAGGTGTGCCCCAGGAGGCGCTCCTCGCCAACTACGACGCTGCCACCCACGTTCAGGCGATCCTCATCAACAGGGTGGATGCGATGCCACCGGCCATATCGCACCAGGCTCCGGCGTCTTGGGAGGCCCACGTGCCGCTTCCGGTGGACCCTGTGATCACCGAT
Organism: bacterium; assembly: GCA_035542695.1. Taxonomy (GTDB): domain Bacteria; phylum Arandabacterota; class Arandabacteria; order Arandabacterales; family Arandabacteraceae; genus DATKKY01. Next base: position 6,016 of record DATKKY010000316.1, read on the forward strand.
AATGTGGTGGTCGCGGCGAGCATCTTCGTGCGAAAGCCCGGCGGGGCTTACCAGGAAATCAAGCTGGAGCGGACCAGCGCGACCGCCTGGCAGGGGGCCGTCCCCGGCTCCGAAATTGAGGAGCCCGCGCTCGAGTACTACATCTGGGCCAGCGACGGCACTAACTCGGCAACCCTGCCTGCGCCTGGGGCGCCTTTCTCCGTCGTCGTGACGCCGGACGTGACACCCCCAACCATCTCCGGCCTTGCCGCGGAGCCGCGGGTATTCTCACCCAATGGCGATGGCTACAGAGACGTGACCGTGGTCACTGGCAGCCTGAGCGAACCCGGTGACCTTTGGCTCGAGGCGCGGGACTCGACCGGCACGCTGGTAAGGCGGCTGGCCGACAGCCTGCGGGTCGAAGCGGGCTTCCGAGCGACCTGGGACGGCAAGAATCAGGCCGGCCAGACGGTGCCGAACGGCACTTACCGGATCGTTGGCCGTTGCCGAGACCTGGCCGGACTACCGAGTGTTCCGGAGACCACGTCGGTCGAGGTTGACACTAATCAAGCCGTGCGGAGGCTCGATGTAGTGCTGCTCTTTCACGCCAATCAGAACTTGGTGCCATACGGCAAGGTGGCCAATCGTGCCTGTTATAAGGGTGTTCTCCAGACCTTGCTGGCTCATCCCACGCTCAAGTTCATGCTCCACTTCTCGGGTACGCTCTTAAGCGACCTCGCGTGGTTCGATCCCGAGACGCTCGCCCTCGTGCGTCAGGGAATTGCTGACGGCCAGTTCGAGATCGTTGGCAGCACCTATGCCCAGAATATTCTCTATTCCACGCGCATGTCGGACGCTGACTTCCAGATGAACCGCCGGCAGATAGCTATCCACAAACGTCTGATCGAGGAGATCCTCGGGGTCACGCCGACGAGCTTCTGGAACCCGGAGCGTGTCTGGACGCAGAGCATTGTCAAACTGCTGGCGGACGCGGGCTATACCAACGTCCAGGTGGAAGATCACATCCTCGCCAAGAGCGGAATCACGGGCAGCGAGTACGAGGTGCGCACGACCACCTATCAGGGCGCGACTGTCAACGTCTTCGACGATGACAAGGACTTCGAGGGCAGGATCAACGGGGCGATCGACAGTGGGGACACAGCGAGCGTGATGGCTTTCCTGAGGGGCCTCTATGACCAGGACCAGGGTGACCAGTACGCCGTGTGCTATCACGAGGACATGGAGGCGACCGGGCTTTGGGACTATGAGTCGGGAGAGAACCCCCAGGTTGATTTTGGCAATCTCAACAAGCTGCTCACGGCCCTGGAGCGCGACCCCAGAATCAAAGTCACGACCTACAGCGAGTTTCTACAGTCCCACCAGGCGGCCGAGAACGTTTCGCCGATAGTTGACGGGGCGGCCGCTTGGATGGGCGGGGATGCCTGGTTCGCAGAGAACAATGCTGCCCAGGCCCAGACCTATCGGGAATTCTTTGACGGCATAAGGGACACGCTGAACGCGGTCCAGGCGACCTTTGGCGCCTTCGCACCCGACACCACGGCAGCAGCGGTTCTGCTTGATCAGGCTTGGCTCACGCTTGCCGCTCACCAGTATGAATTTGCTGTCCACAATTTCGGGGGCACCGTCGGCACAACCCAATGGGAATTGGCCCGAGATGCTCTGGTAGCTGCCCGGGCCGCCCGGTGCGCGCTTGCCAGCGCCGGAGGGTCGGGCGAGCACGCCGAGGACGTGAATGGCGATGGTATTCTGGAAGTGGTCCTTCGGACTGATTCGGATCTCTTCGTGTTCTCACCGTGGGGTGGCAAACTGCTCTACTGGTTTGACCTGGAAGACGGCAGGGAACTGGTGGGCAATGAGAACTTCATGCGGTCTTACGGGGAGACCTACACCAACGACAATGCCTACGTGGCCATCGCGCGGGGCAGTGAAGCCTACCCGTGGCTCGCGAGCAACATGATCTATCCTGAGATTCACCAGTGGACCTTTGAGGCGCGACGGCGCTGCCTCAACGATTCCATCTGGGTCAATGGCACCGCCAAGCCTGACCTGGTGAACACCGTGCTCAGCTACAGTGCCGATTCCAACTACGTTGAGTTTCATTACAACCTGGGCCAGCTTCAGGTCGCCAAGCGCATCACCGTGGGAGAGCACACCCTCCGAGTGGAGTACGCCTTTGCCTCAACGGCTTCCGAGGTCTCGTCCGTAGATCTCGAGATTGAGAATGGCCTTGCTCCGGACTGCCCCGGTGTGATGATGACTGGCCGCCGGGGCCTGAAGTACTGGGATGGCGAGGACACTTCATCGGTCTTCGACGACTCGATGCGCGGCGTCGTCAACGTCGCCTCCGACAAGGGGCTGCTCTTCCGATTCGCGGATCTGCCTTCCTCCCTTAGCGGGGAAGAGGATGTCTTTGGACTTGAACTTAACCCCAGATGGCACATCGAATTGCCGCCTTACGGCAGCGGTGCCGTGACGCTGGGGCTGGACATCCTCTCATACTCCGGTGTGATACCGGGTGACGGCACCGGCACCCACCCGAGACTCCTTATCTCGCCTAACCCGTCCCGCGGCAAAGTGGATGTTTGCCTCCGGGGGCTGGTGCCAGCGGGCACTCCGGTTGCGATCTTCGACACCTCGGGCAAGCTCGTCCGCACCCTCGCGGGGACTGCGGACAACGGGCGCTACTCGGTTTCTTGGGATGGCCGGGACGGAGAGGGCCGAGCGGTCGCCAGCGGGGTCTATCTGGTCAAGATCGGCTCGGGTGACCGCGCCGCCACCGGCAAAGTAGCCATCATCCGCTGAATCCCGGGCCCTTAGTCGCCCTCGGGGTTCCAACCGAAGGCCTGTCGGAGCCGAGGCCCCCCAGGCTGAGAGGCGGGTTTGACTTTGCCCAGGCTACCAAGTAAACTCTTATGAAAGTCCCGGCCCAAGCCGAAATAAGGCTGGTGGGTCGCAGTGCACCGATGCCTCAACCATAGGGAAGATAGAGAGATAGCATCCACAGGGAGGCTCCAGTTTGTATAACATCTGCGTCACGGGTACGGGCTATGTCGGCCTTGTGACCGGGGCCTGCCTGGCAGACTTTGGCAATACCGTCAAGTGCGTCGATATTGACCAGGCCAAGATCGCTGCCCTGAAGGCCTGCGAGGTGCCTTTCTACGAGCCCGGGCTCCAGGAGATCGTCAAGCGCAACGTGGAGCGCGGCAGGCTTTCCTTCGCCAGCGACATCAAGTGGGGTATCGAGTCCTCAACCGTAGTTTTCGTGGCTGTCGGCACCCCGATGAGCGCCGAGGGTCACGCCGATCTGTCCTATGTGGAGATGGTCGCCAAGAGTGTCGGCGAGAACCTGAACGGCCACAAGGTGGTTGTCTTGAAGAGCACCGTGCCGGCCGGCACTTGCAACCTGGTCGAGCGCATCATACGCGAGACCTCGAGTTCGGACCATCCTTTCGACGTGGTTTCCAATCCTGAGTTCCTCCGCGAGGGTTCGGCCGTCGAGGACTTCATGAAACCCGCCCGTATCGTGCTTGGCGCCTCGAGTGAGCGGGCGTTCGACGTGATGGCCGAAATCTACAAGCCCTTGATCCTGGAGGATACGCCGGTCATTAAGACGGATGTCAAGACGGCCGAGATGATCAAGTACGCTTCCAACGCCTTCCTGGCTACCAAGATATCCTTCATCAATGAGATCGCCAACCTGTGCGAGGCTGTCGGCGCCGATGTCACTATGGTCGCTAGGGCTATGGGCCTTGATGACCGGATAGGCCCCAAGTTCTTGCGGGCAGGCGCGGGCTACGGAGGCTCGTGCTTCCCGAAAGACACCAGAGCCCTGGTGAAGACTGCGGAGCACGCAGGTTACGACCTCAAGATCGTCCAGGCGGTGATCGCCGTGAACGAAGCCCAGCGGCACCTGATGGTGGAGAAGATCGAGAAGGTGCTGGGCACGGTCAAAGGCAAGACGGTCGCTTTCCTGGGACTGGCCTTCAAGCCAGACACCGATGACTTGAGGGATGCCCCGGCCGTGGATATGGCTCGTGAGCTCCTGGCCAAGGGCGCGGTGATTAAGGCTTATGATCCCGTAGCTGCGGAGCAGGCCCAGCGTCTCATCAAGGGAGCCTCCTTTTCCGCAGACGTCTTCGATGCGGTCAAGGGCGCTGATGTGGCCGTCTTTGTCACGGAGTGGAACGAGTTCCGCGATCTCGATCTTGATAAGGTCAAGCGCCTGATGAGGTCGCCGGCCATTGTGGACTGCCGCAACATCTATGAACCCTCGAGAATGCGTGAATTGGGCTTCAGATATTACAGCGTTGGCCGTGCTCCCAAGGAGGGCTGAGATGCCGACCATAGAGGGTGTGGCAATAAAGCAGCTCAAAGTGATTCCCGATGAGCGTGGCTTCCTGATGGAAATGCTGAGGTGCGACGACCCGTTCTTCAAGAAGTTCGGCCAGGTCTATCTCTCGGTTGCCTATCCAGGGATAGTCAAAGGCTGGCACTACCACAAGCTGCAGACCGATCACTTCACGGTCGTCAAGGGCATGCTCAAGGTAGTGCTCTTCGATCAGCGGGAGGACTCCAAGACCCGCGGGGTGGTGAGCGAGTACTTCATGGGCGAGCGCAATCCCATCCTGCTGGTTATCCCGCCGCTGGTAGTCCACGGCGTCAAGGCTGTGGGCAGCGAGCCGGGCTACCTGATCAACTGTCCCGACCTGCCTTACAACCATGCCAAGCCTGATGAATACCGCATCGATCCGCATGGTGGCGAGGTACCCTATGACTGGGGAACGAGGGACGGATGATGAGACTCAAGCGGCTATTGATAACCGGCGGAGCCGGCTTCATCGGCAGCAACTTCACCAAGTATATCTTCGCGAAGCACCGCGAGATTGAGATCACGGTGCTGGACAAGCTGACCTACGCGGGCAACCCCGCCAACCTCAAGGAACTGGAGGGCAGCCCGCGCTACAAGTTTATCCGCGGCGACATCTGTGACGAGAAAGTGGTGGAGAGCGCGGCCCGCGGCACCGATTGCATCATCAACTTTGCGGCCGAGACCCACGTGGACCGGTCGATCGGGGACCCGGCGAGCTTCATCAAGACCGACATCTACGGCACCTATGTATTGCTCGAGGCCACGCGGTCACTTGGGATCCCGCGGTTCGTTCAGATCTCGACCGACGAAGTCTATGGCAGCGCTGGAGATGAGCCTTCGAGCGAGGCCTCGCCTCTGATGCCGCAGAGCCCGTATGCTGCGAGCAAGGCAGGCGCTGACCGGCTTGCCTATTCCTACTTCGTCACCTACGGCACGCCGGTGGTCATAACCAGGTGCAGTAATAACTATGGCCCCAACCAGTATCCTGAGAAGATGGTCTCGCTCTTTGTGACCAATGCTATGGACGACAAGCCGCTTCCGGTTTACGGGACCGGCAAGAACACCAGGGATTGGATCTATGTGCTCGATCACGCCAAAGCTCTCGAGCAGGTGATGATGACCGATGGCCTCGAGGGCGAGGTCTTCAACGTGGGGAGCGGGGTCGAGATCAGCGTGCTTGAGATGGCCGATCTGATTTTGAAGGCTCTCGGCAAACCGAAGAGCCTGATCCGGATGGTCAAGGACCGGCCTGGGCACGTGCTCCGGCATGCCGTGAAGACTGACAAGCTGAGGTCGCGGCTTGGCTGGAAGTGCGAGATCGATTTCGAGCGTGGCCTGGCCATGACCGTGGATTGGTACGTCAAGAACCGTCAGTGGTGGGAACCGATAAAGAGCGGAGAGTTCCTGGAATATTACAAGCGGTTGTACTCGGAGATAGCGTAGGCCGGATGCGCCGCCGCCCGGCGGGCGGGTGTGGCCGGTGAGAACGGCGCGGGCCTTCGCGAGAAGGGAGCGAACCTAGCGATGCGAGTCGTAGTGACGGGTGCAGCAGGTTTTCTTGGATCGCACCTTTGCGACTACTTCTTGGCGAAGGGGCACACGGTGATCGGGCTCGACAATCTGATCACGGGTTCCACCAAGAACATCGAGCATCTCGCTGGCCGCGAGAACTTCAAATTCATCCTGCATGATGTCACCGAGTACATCTACATAGGCGGCTTGGTTGACGCGGTGCTGCATTTCGCGTCTCCGGCGAGCCCGGTGGACTATCTCGAATACCCCATTCAAACCCTCAAGGTGGGCGCG
>DATKKY010000317.1:0-2184 GCA_035542695.1 bacterium
GCGTCTCCTATCTGGTCGAAGGCGACGACGTAGCGGCGGGGCTGCTCTCCCAGGCTGGCGCCAAGTCCTCCGCGATCGCAACTCTGCAGCCGGGAGACGAGGTATTCCTCTTGAGGCCTAGGAGCTTCCGCGAAGAGGTGCTCTATTCGCGTGCATTCCATAGGGTCGCAGAGGGTATGTACCTTGCCACAGTGGCCAAGGACCAGGTGGATGGGCTCGAGACCTTGTCATGGCCAAAGGCCCGGCTCATGCCTGGAGCCTTCCCCGTTGCCCGGGGGTCAGAGCCCGAGCTCGCTCCCGAGATAATCGTTGCGAAGCCGCGAATCCAGGGGATGGTGGACGCAGTCCAGAGCGATACCATACGCAAGTATATCTCCCAGCTGAGCGGGCACGAGCCTGTTGTGATCGGCGGTGTCCTTGACACCCTCTTGACCAGATACTCCTACAACTGGCGGTTCGGTCACGCAGCCCAGTACATCTACGAGAGGTTCTCCGAAGATCCTGGGCTGGATGTCGCCTACGAGAACTACGTGATCTGCTCTTTTGACTTCTATGGCACCTGCTTCACTGATGCCGAGAACGGATGGGCGGTAGGCAGCACTCAGAAGATCATGAGGACCCGTGACGGCGGGGCCAGCTGGGCGAGGCAGCCGATCAGCGCGTCCAATGCGATCCTGGATGGAGTCGCCTTTGTGGATACCCTGACAGGCTGGATCTGCGACACCTACGGCCAGATCTACAAGACCACCGATGGAGGCAACTCCTGGGTGGCCCAGAGTTCCGGCGCTAGCCAGGCGCTCCGCGAGATCTTCTTCCTCGATTCTCAAAACGGCTGGGTTGCGGGCTACGGTGGCGTGGTTCGCCGGACGGTCGACGGCGGAACGACCTGGACTGGCACCTCCACCGGCACCACGTCCGATCTCTATGGATGCTATTTCAGATCCAACAACCGCGGCTGGGTAGTCGGGACGGGCGGCGTCATCCGGTACTGGGACGGCACCTCGTGGTCGGGCCAGACCAGCGGCACCACACAGAATCTGCTGGATGTCGATTTCATCAACGGCAATGTGGGATGGGCAGTCGGTGGGGGCTGGGTGTTGCTCAAGACGGTGGATGGAGGGCTCAACTGGATTGCCCAGCCGGTTCCGACGACCGGCGACCCTTACTTCAAAGGCGTGTGTTTCGTCGATAGCCTTGAGGGATGGGTAGTGGGGCTCAATGGGACCGTGCTTCACACGATCGACAGCGGTGCCACCTGGGAGGCCCAGGAGTCGGGGACGCTGTATGGTTACAGGCGAGTCAAGTTTGTGACCAGCCAGGAAGGCTGGGCAGTCGGCTACGGTGGGACGATCATCCACACTTCCAATGGGGGTGCCACTTGGGAGAACCAACGGGGCAACCTGCCGGCTCAGAACCTGAAGTACCTCAAGAACATCGTGGCCACCAAGCCCGGGACTGTCTCGGCTGAGCAGGTGATAATATGTGGTCACGCCGACGACACTTCTCAAGATTACAACAACTTGGCTCCCGGCGCTGATGACAATGGGAGCGGCACGGCAGCAGCGATTGAAGCTGCCAGAGTCATGGCTTCATCCGATTTCAAGCGGACCATCAAGTTCATAGCCTTCTCGGGGGAGGAGCAGGGTCTTTATGGCAGCGGCGAATATGCGGCCGCTGCCAAGGCCCGGGGCGACGTCATTAAAGCTGTGCTCAATTTCGACATGATCGGTTATGTGGATGTTGCTCCCGAGGACATAGATGTGATAGGCAACAACCCTTCGACCTGGCTTGTGGACTTCACCATAGATTGCGCCAATGCTTACGTGCCGGACCTGCTCACCAAGCGGACCATCGATCCCAATGAAAGCGGGAGCGACCACTACATGTTCTGGCAGGCGGGGTACAATGCGATCCTCTCAATTGAGGACGAGAGCGTGCCTTACCCTTACTACCACACGACCAATGACACCCTGGGTAACATCACGATGCCGTTCTGCACCGATGTCGTGAAGATGGGTGTCGCTGCCGTGGCCGAGCTGGCCGAACCCGACACTGTGGCGTCAGTTCCTTGGACTCCGGCTGAGGCCTCGCGGCTCGCGGCATGGCCCAACCCCTTTGACGGCACTACCCGGGTCAGTTTTGCTACAGCCGCGACTGGCATGGTCACCGCCGGCATCTACGATG
>DATKKY010000318.1:0-12996 GCA_035542695.1 bacterium
CCGGACCTGTTCGCTGCGGCGATTGACAACGTCGGATGCAGTAATGCTCTGCGCTTCGAGAACACGCCTAATGGCCTCAACAATGCCCGCGAGTTCGGCACGGTCAAGGATTCGCTGGAGTGCATGGCGCTTTACGAGATGGACGCCTTCCAGCACGTGCACGACGGGACCAAGTACCCGGCAGTGGTCTGTGTCGGTGGGATGAACGACCCGAGAGTCAGTGCTTGGCAGCCCGGCAAGTTCGCGGCAGCTTTGCAGAATGCTACGGCCTCAGGCAAGCCCGTGCTGTTGCAGGTCAATTACGATAGCGGCCACTTCACGGAAGACAAGAAGGTCACCTTCAGGAGCTTCGCCACAATGTATGCGTTCGCCCTGTGGCAGGCGGGGCATCCGGAGTTTCAACCCAAGTAGCCCCTGAGCTGCCTGGTTGGGTTGCGGCCTGGGCGCCTCATCGGATGCCGACCGACGACTATCTTTGGCTCGACGATGGGCAACGACCTACAACGCCCTCTGCACCCATATGAGGTCGAAGTCGACACCCATCTTGTGGCCGATGTTCCGGAAGCGGCCGACCTCGGTAAACCCATTCTTGGCGTGGAAAGCGAGGCTCGCCTCGTTGCGGGAGGAGATGTTCACGAGAATCTGGGTGATGCCCATCTTGCGGGCGTCGTCGAGAAGCTGCTCGAGAAGGCGCCGCCCCAGGCCGCGCCGGGTCTGATCCGGCGCGACGAAGTATGACACCTCCGCGGTGGCGTTGAAGGACGATGCCTCGTGGTAGCGGTGCAGGAACCCGAACCCGACTATGTTGCGTTTCGGGTCCTCCGCCACGTAGAAGGGATACCCCCTTGAAATCTCCTTGAACGCCGGGAAGGCCGCGGGCGGGAGACTCATCTCCGGATAGGCGGCGAATCCCTCCTCTATGTAGAGGTTGAGGACCTTTATCACTCCATCGGCGTCGGCGTCCGTCACCCTGCGGATTGAGATATTCCCGGCCGCCCCGGGCTTCTTCATCCCTTCGAGCACCCCTTTGGCGATCTCCTTAAGCTTGTACTTCTGCACCTTGCCGGAGGCCGTCAGGGGAAACGCGTCCACGAACTGGAAGTGGCGGGGTATCTTGTATCGCGCTATCTTGTCCTTGCAAAACCTCTTGAGTTCCTCTGCGGTCGCCCACTGGCCCTCGCGCAGCTTCACAAAGGCGTACACATCCTCCCCATACTTGGGGTCCGGCACCCCGACGACGGCCATGTCGTGGATCTTGGGGTTGGTGTAGAAGAACTCCTCTATCTCGCGTGGGTAAACGTTCTCGCCGCCGCGAACTATCATGTCGTCGCAGCGGCCGAGTATCCTGAAGTACCCGTCCTCGTCGACCGACGCCAGATCCTTGGTGTGGAGCCAGCCGTCGCGGATGGTGCGGGCCGTCGCATCGTCCATCTTGTAGTAGCCTTTCATGACCCCGAACCCGCGGGCGATAAGTTCCCCCGGCTCGCCGACCGGAAGGTCTGCGCTGGTATCGGGGTCGACGACCTTGCACTCGACGCCCTCTATCACCCGGCCGACGGTCTCGACCCTCTTTTCCATCGGGTCGCCCCGGCGGGTCTGGGTCAGAACCGGCGCGGTCTCGGTGAGCCCGTAAGCGATCGTTATCTCCCTGACGTGCATCTTCTCAATGACCTTGCGCATAACCTCGACGGGGCAGGGGGCACCAGCCATTATGCCGGTCCGCAGGGACTTCAGGTCGTACTTGGCAAAGTCCGGGTGCTGCAGCTCCGCGATGAACATGGTCGGCACACCATTGAGGACCGTGCAGCGCTCCCGGGAGACGGCCTCCAGTACCTGCTTCGGGTCGAATGACTCGAGGGGCACCATAGTCGATCCGTGCACCACGCAGTTCAGGGTCGACATGACGCAGCCGAAGCAGTGGAAGAACGGTACCGGGATGCACATGCGGTCCCTTTCGGTCATCCCCAATATGTCGCCGACCTGCCGGGCGTTGTTCACTATGTTGTAGTGGGTCAGCATCACACCCTTCGGGAATCCCGTCGTCCCGGATGTGTACTGCATGTTGACGACATCCTGGGGGTCCAGCGAGGCCTGGCGGGCGGCGAGCTCCGCCGCCGTCACCTTGGCAGCCGACCTGGCGAGCTCCTCAAACGGCATCATGCCCGGCGGGGTGTCCGACCCGATGAATATGACCCTATTCAGCAGTGGGAGCTTGGCGCAGGCAAGCTTCCCGGGCTCGGACGCCGCAATCTCCGGAGCGATCTCCCGCACGGTCTTGACGTAGTCGGCGTCCTTGAACCCCCTCACAAGAACGAGGGTGGTCGAGTCGGACTGGCGCAGAAGATACTCCAGCTCGTGGGACCGATAGTAGGTGTTGACGGTGACCAGGACTGCGCCGACCTTGGCAGTTGCAAATTGCAGGACTGGCCACTCCGGGACGTTATGGGTCCACACCGCCACTTGCTCCCCCCTGCCGATTCCCTGGGCCATGAGGCCCCGGGCCAGCTCGTCCACCCTTTCCCTGAACTGCCTGTAGGTTAGCCTCAGCCCCCGGTCGACGTACACCAGAGCGTCATTGTCAGGGTACCTTTCCGCAGTCTCGTCCAGCACTTGGCCCAACGTCTTCTCTATCATGGTCTCCTACCGTTTCGGCGCCACATCGGTCAAGCGAGGTCTTGTTGCGGGCTTCTCCCAAAGACCAAGCCCTTGCGGATTCGAGCCCTGCCCGAGGAGCTGGTGCCATTTCACTCTTCTTGAGCGCGCTTCGACTGGCATGATCGTTGGGCCCGCCCGCGAGACCCGCCACACAGCGGGGTCTGCCATTCCCTATTGCTTGACCACGTTGAAGGTGGTCGTTCCAGTGCAGTGCGTGTTGCCCGAATAGGTCCAGGTAAAGCTGCCGGTGAGCGTCGTCAGATCGTCAGAGAGCGACGCGTTCACGCTGTTGATTGTGACCGTGCCGCTCGCGGAGGGGTACGATCCTGTCCACGAGACGTTGCTGCCGGAGACCGTTCCGGGGAAGATCGTCCCCGGAACCCGGGAGCTCTGCAAGGTGAATGCGCAGCTCCCGGCCGCCTGCACGATGGTGAAGGTGACGCTCAGGTTGGAGTAGCTCGGGCAAGAGCCGGAGGTGGTGGTCACGTCCTCCGTCCCCACGTACGTCGCACTGCCCATGTTCACGCATGTGACGGCCGGAGGACCGGCGCTGCCGTTGTCGTGGCCGCCGCAGCCGCAGACCGCAGTAGTGAGCAACGCCGCGACTAGCCACCAGTATTTTCTAGTTGTAGAGCGTATCATGATCCCTCCCTGTCCATCTGTGGGTTGACCAGGGGCATGAGTGCTATGCCCCCGTGCTCTCAATGTAGGCCTAACGACTGTTTATGCTGATCCGTATGAACCAGCTTTGAACTGCGCTCCAGTCGGTGGTCTATTCATGTGATCTTAGCAAAGGACTATCATGATTTCAACAGAGTTCCGACGGTTTCATATACCGAGGTTACTGCTTCCCACACCACCGCGCCCTGGCACACCTGGCGGAGGAGCCAGTTACACATTAGATGTCTGGGAGCACGGCTGGCCAGTGGCCAGAGGTCCTGTCTTGGGCGGCCGGCCGTATAGGCCCGGCCATAATCAGGTGCGCGCCATCACATTCTGAGGCGCCTACTTGACCACAACGACCTTCGTCAGAGCATTACCGCGGCCGGAAGTCAGTCTGGCGAAGTAGGTGCCGGGTGATACTGCTCTACCCCATGAGTCGCAGCCATCCCAGGGGATATCGTAGGATCCGGGTACTTTCCTGCCGGCATCGTATGACCAAACGAGCCGCCCGCGAACATCGTACAAGGAGAGCCTGACCCGGGCATCCTGCCGGGTCACGAGCCGCAGCACTGCGCCGGACGGCGCCGGATTGGGGCTCACGGCAAGTTGGTACACCTGGCCCCCAAGCTGGTCGGCAGACATAGCGTCGCCGTCAACTCCCGCAAGCGTGCCGATCCTGGATGTCTTGTAATACATCTCAGAGTTGCCATCTCGGTGGTCCATCCAGACTACGTGAGCGTTGCCTTCGGCATCGCAGGCGACGGATGGCAGGTCCGAACGGTCCGGAGCCTTCGTCAGGCGCCCATTCAAGGTCCAGCCCCTCTCATCACAGTAGCTGTGATATATCTCTGCGTTGCCCCACCGCCAGTCCGCCCACACAACGTGGATTACGCCGTCAGGAGCGACCGCAATCGACGGATTATCGGATGTGCCCGGAGCCTGAGTGAGCCTCTGGTCAGGTCCCCAGGCCGCGCCCTCGTAACGTTTGTAGAAGATCTCGTATGAGCCGTCCTCGTCGCTATAGCGCTTGTCACGCCAGCAGACGTGGACGCTCCCGTTGGGGCCTACGGCGATCGAAGGGGTCAAGATGTCCGGGGCCTCGACCAGTGTTTCCGGGGGCTCCCACGCAAAACCGTTGAACTTGCGGTACTCCAGCAGACTGGGCTCGAGCTCCGCCCGTCTGTCCTCATACCATACTACGTGAACACTTCCGGCGGCGTCGGCAGCAACCGCCGGCGTGCGGTCCGGCCATACCGTATTCGCCATCGCCTGGGTGGGCTCCCACACGGAGCCGTCAAACCGCTTCAGGTATATGAGTGAAGAACCACCGGTAGGCCCGATGTACTGCCACGCCACGTAAATGTTGTCGTTCCCGTCCACCGCAATCGCAGGGTACCCCTGGCCAAGCCCCGCCGACACCAGCCTCTGGTCTGCTCCCCAGGACACCCCGTCGTACTGCTTGTAGTAGATGGCCCAGCTTCCGTCGCGATCGTCACTCCAGACTACATACAGCCTGTCTGCGCTGTCCACGGCTATCGCCGGCGTCACCGAGTTGCCTGCCGACGTGGTAAGCCGGGTGTCCGGCTCCCATGTTCCCCCGTCGCACCGCTTGTAGTATATCTCCCACTGACCATCCCGACGATCGTACCAGACCACGTGGATGCGACCATGCGAGTCAACCGCAATCTTGGTCGCGTTTCCCAGCGCCAGTGCCGATGAGTCGGCATCGACTGTCAGACGCGTATCAGCGCTCCACAGGCTCGGCTCGACAAGGAACCCGGCTTGAAGGGTGTCTCTCCCACCATCAAAAGCCTCAACAACGACGTCCCAGTAGCCCGACGCGGCGGGTCCGAGGTCAAGTTGGCAACTCAGCGCAGCCGGAGATGGCGCTGTGACGTTCGCAGCGGGTATGCTGTCCTCACCTGACTTGGCAAGCCAGGCCCGCATTCCGTATACGAAGTTCTCCCCGCTCATCAGAACCTGGGAGGTCTCGCAAGCTAGCCAACCGCTGGGGACGACGGAGCGCACGACCGGCGTGGGGGCGCTTTCCTGATAGAACCGCCACCAGATTTCGTAGTCGCCGTCCCGGGCGTCCTGCCACGCAAAGTCAAGCCGCCCATTGCTGTGCCAGGCAACGCAAGGGTTAAGGTTCGACCCTTGTGCCTGCGCCACCTCCTCAGGAGGGGACCACGCAGCGCCATCAAAACTGCTGTAATCGACCCCATTCCAGGATGTGGAATCTTTCCTGCGCCAAACTAAGTGGAGATCTGCACCTGCGCCGGCGCAGCATGACGGCCCAATGAGATTATTCGCGTCAGTGGCAATGACCTCATCCGCGCTCCACCCGGTACCGTCATTGACCTTGTGGTAAATCGCGGCAGCTCCCCCGCGATTGTCGTCCCAGAAAACGTGTATTTTGCCGACGCTGTCCGCTGTGACCGACGGATACTCGGAAAGGCCCGCCGAGTTGGTGAGCCTCTCCTCGGGCTCCCAGGCCGTGCCATTGTATCTTCTGTAATAGATCTCCGAATTAGTTGGTATTCGGGCGTCCTGCCAAACTACCTCAAGGCTGTCGCCGCCATCGGCTGTAATGGAAGGGAAACGCGGGTAAGCTCCGGAGGGTGTGATGGCTTCAGCAGTGCTCCAAGTCGTGCCATCGAAGCACCTGTAGTACAACGCCCAATCGCCGAATTGGTACTCCCTCCACACAACGTGCACCTTGCCGCCTTTGTCGATCGCCACCACGGGCGTCTCCGCGGACATTCCGCCACCACTCAGCTTGGTCGTCTGACTCCAGGCATTCCCATCGTAGCTCTTGTAGTAGATCACATACTTGCCACCCTCGACGTCTGACCAAACAAGGTGGATCCCGCCTGTAGCATCCACAGCTATGCTGGGAGATTCAGAGTCGGTGGAATTGGATGTGACGGGCACTTCGGGCGACCAAGAGGAGCCGTTGAAGTACTTGTAGTAGATATCGTAGTCGCCGTCACGGTCGTCACACCAGACAAGATAGACTCTGTCGGAATCGCCAGCCGCAAGACACCTCGCGTTGTTGAGGGATAGGAGCGAGGAGGCATTGTCGTCAGTAAGCTGGGCTGGCGGAAGCCACCCGGCCCAGGTTAAGGAGGGCAGCGCCGCCAAGGCGCTCAGCAGCACCAAGCATATGAGCAAGGACGCACGGAGTAATGGCGCTTGGGAGTGCCTCGCCTGAGGTGCCCCGACTGGTTTCATGACAACCTCCGCGGAGGTCTGCAGAACATAGGATCTCGCTTGAGCGATTACGATATTACCACGTTGATGGCCGGTACTCAACCAGATTCGCGGGGGCAGATCTGCAACCCCGTCATCTGCCGCCAGCGCGAGCCCCGCCGCCTCACCGCTGTACTTGGCACTCGATGCCTTTTCTGGGATTCCCCTCTTATAGACGAACGTCGCACAGTGGCGGCCCTTGCTTGACACTTGACACGACATCTAATTGCTAATAGATTATTAGATAGTAATACTAACTATTTAGGAGCCTAGTCAATTGAAAGCCAACTCCGAAGAGATACGCAAGCGAATCAGCCGATTCAGGGCCGGGCTCGGGCGAGCTGGGGTGAAGCTGACCCATCAGCGTGTGGAGATATTCCGCGAGGTGGCCGAATCCGTCGAGCATCCGGATGCCGAGACGATCTACAGGGGTGTGCGGAGGCGAATCCCCACGGTATCGCTGGACACGGTGTACCGGACCCTGTGGCTGCTGCTTGATCTAGGGTTGATAGCTACGCTGGACCCTCCACGGGAGAGAGTGAGGTTTGACGGCAATACGGGGCCCCACCATCATTTCGTCTGTGCGAAGTGCGGCATGGCTAGGGACTTCTGGAGCGAGGATCTCGACGCGCTTGAGCTTCCGGCTGCCGTGACGAAACTGGGTAGGATAAAGCAGACGCGCGTTCAGGTGACAGGCATCTGCGCGCGCTGCATGGAGAAGAATAAACGTTAGGTACTCGTCTTACCAAGGGGGGAGGACAATGAAGAAGAAACTGACCAACAACGCCGGGGCTCCAGTCGCTGACAACCAGAATGTTTTGACGGCTGGCCCACGAGGGCCGATGCTCCTGCAGGATGTCTGGTTTCTTGAGAAGCTCGCCAGCTTTGACCGCGAGGTGATTCCTGAGCGTCGTATGCACGCCAAAGGCTCCGGCGCATACGGCGCCTTCACTGTAACCCATGACATCACCCGTTACACTAAGGCGAGAATATTCTCGGAGATTGGAAAGAAGACCGAGCTGTTCGCGCGGTTCTCCACCGTGGCCGGGGAGCGTGGCGCGGCGGATGCCGAGCGTGACATCCGGGGATTTGCGATCAAGTTCTATACCGAGCAGGGCAACTGGGATCTGGTGGGCAACAACACGCCCGTGTTCTTCCTGCGCGATCCGCTCAAGTTCCCAGATCTCAACCACGCGGTAAAGCGGGACTCTCGTACCAACATGCGCAGCGCTCGTAACAACTGGGACTTCTGGACCTCGCTGCCGGAAGCACTACATCAGGTTACCATTGTAATGAGTGACCGTGGGATCCCTTATTCCTATCGACATATGCATGGCTTTGGCAGTCACACTTTCAGCCTGATCAACGCCAAGAATGAGAGATTCTGGGTTAAGTTCCACTTCCGCACTCAGCAGGGAATACGTAATCTGACCGACCAGGACGCGGAGGCGATCATCGGCAAAGACCGGGAAAGCCACCAGCGCGATCTGTACGAGAGCATCGAGAAAGGGGACTTTCCCCGCTGGACCCTGTCTATCCAGATAATGCCGGAGAAGGACGCGGCCAAGTGTCCTTACAATCCGTTCGACCTTACGAAGGTCTGGCTCCACAAGGACTATCCGCTGATCGAGGTGGGTGTCCTTGAACTGAACCGCAACCCTGAGAACTACTTCGCAGAGGTCGAGCAGGCCGCCTTCAACCCGGCTAACATCGTCCCGGGAATCGGCTTTTCACCTGACAAGATGCTGCAGGGACGGCTCTTTTCCTATGGAGACGCCCAACGCTACCGCCTAGGGGTGAATCATCACCTTATTCCTGTTAACAGGGCCCGCTGCCCGATCAACAGCTATCATCGAGATGGCGCCATGCGGGTCGACGGCAATCACGGGAGCACACTCGCCTACGAACCCAATAGCTACGGGGAATGGCAGGAACAGCCTGAGTTCGCTGAGCCGCCGCTAAGTCTGGCGGGAGATGCCGACCATTGGAATCATCGCGAGGACGATGACTACTACACACAACCGGGCCTGCTCTTCCGGCTGATGAAGCCCGATCAGCAGGCGGCGCTCTTCGGCAATACCGCCCGTGCCATCGGCGGGGCGCCGAGGGAGGTTCAGATCCGCCACATAGGCAACTGCTTGAAAGCCGATCACGCGTACGGCAGAGGTGTTGCCGAGGCCCTCGGCATACCGCTGAGCGAGGTGCCGCCAGCGAAATAGCGCTGCCCGCGGCCATGTTGCCAGTTTCGATTGGTTATCTGTGTGCCGACTGACGAATCTCGCCAGGTCGGCGCGGCTCGCAGTGCCGATGGGATCATCCCACACGACCGCGCCCTGGGACACCTGCCCGAGGAGCCAACGCCATTCGGGGGTCCCAGAGCGCGCGTCACCTCGCCTGATCGCTTCGCCCGCGAGCAAGGCTGCCGCGTCCTTGCTCAAAGCCATCGGGTCTCCCCTACAACCATCGCAGGTTTGTCTCCAGCCACTCAGCCATCGTGGCCAGGAGGGAGGAACGAGACATCGCCGCGCCTGCGCTCCATCTCAGTACGGTCATCCATCCAGGAGCGGTCACGGCGAATCGGTTGAGACCGACTGTAGAGCCTTGGGGATCTGCAGAGTGAACTCCCTTACTTCCTCGGGAACCTCGAACAGGACATAGAACCGTATCTTGTCACCCATTTCGCAACCTGTCAGCATTGTCGCGTCGGGCTTGCTCAACCAATACTCCTGGATTTCTCCCGTGGGCAGTTTCGGTTTGATGCCAATGGCCATGGACGGCAGTATCCGGTGTGCCCTCCTGTAGGTGCAGGTCAGGCTGAACATGGACGGGTATAGGCCGAACTGGCCCTCGGCTGTCGCTGTTCCCTGTATCTCAAGCTCGAGAAGCATGGCGCCCCGCTTCGATGCCTTGATCGTCTCGCCGCCTTCACACTTTATGCTCTCGACCCGGTTGAGGCCTTTGACGGCAAGACTACACTGCCCAAGGTCAATGAGGCCGGGGGGAGCCTCTGCCGTTTCTCCGCCGGGTGCGCCCGCCGGCGCGACAATGGCCGCGAGCGATAGTGCGAAAACCAGAGCTGCTAGGCTCTTCATCACGGTTCTCCTTTCGATTGCGGTGCCAGCGGCAATCCGTTCTTGATGACCAGCTTGATCTTCGAGATACTCCTGATATCAGCAGTCGGATCTTTTTCAAGAATTATGATGTCAGCTACCTTGCCTGGTTCGATGGTTCCGTAAGACCCCTCTATTCCGAGCGCGACGGCATTGTTCCTTGTCGCGGCAGTTATTGCCTCTCCGGGTGTCAGTCCTGCCTTGTCGACAAGCACCCGCAGCTCTTCGTACAGTGCAGGGGTTTCCTCATCCGACGTCGGTGGAGGCAAATCCGTGCCTGCGACAAGCGCGATGCCCCTGGCGTGAGCAAGGCGCACGACCTCATATAGCGCGGCCCGCTTGCTCGAGTTCACCTCGTTATCATTGCGCGCAAGCCGATCGTTCGTCACGAGCACTGTGGGATCCAGCATCGTGCCTCTGGCTTGCATGGCATCCAGGATGTGCGCGAGGCGCTCTGACTTGACCTCGCTGGTGTCGAGGCCCGGCCCGCGCCCGGGCGCCCAGTCCGGTCTGTAGAGAAGCCCTTCGGCGTGAGAGATCACGTCCGTGCCTGCTGCGACCACATCTTCGGGGCGGGCTGGATACACGAAACTGTGAGCCCAGACCTTGATGCCGCGCCTGTGCGCCTCCAAGCAGATCCGCCCCACAACGTCGCTCGATACGTGAGAGTAGATCTTGATGCCGGTGGCGCCACAGGTGACGGCGTCGGCAACCACCTGAGCGATATTGCTGCTGTCATCTACGATTCGCATCCACGGGGCGGCCCCCAGCTCATAGTCCATGGGAGTCGCCATCTTCGCCCTGTCATCGTTGAGTATGAGATCGGGCCCGCCGACCAAGGCTGAGAAATAGATGTCCGGACCTAAGATCTCGCCCTTGCCGATGGCGGCCTTAATCTGCCTCAGGTAAGCCCCATCACCTCCCATGTCCCGTACTGCCACTATCCCGGCCCGCAGCATCAGTTCGAGTCCTCTCTCCGGGCGGTTGGTCAGGTGTACATGACCGTCAATAAGGCCGGGAATGGCGTAGCCGCCGCTCAAATCAACAAGCGCCGCGCCAGAGGGATACTTCTCACGACCGTGCTTGACTATGCGCTGAATCAACTGACCCCGAATCACGATGTCGACACCCGGGAGCACGTCGCGCCCGGTTCCATCGAAGAGCGCGACATTGCTTAGTACAAGAATGGAATCAGAGGATGGTCTGGCTGGCTCTGCAAGATTGCCGCCGCCGTCCCTACTGGCCCCTGATGAGGAGCTTGCCACAGTGCCAACCAGTAGAACGAGTGCGAGCAACTGGCGAAGGCCTGATCCCTGGATTGACCTTCGCCCCGCGCGGGCCCAAAACGCTTGAGTGATCATGGTTCAGCTGGCATTTCTCTTGCGGCACAAGCGGTCGCTTCCAAGACCCAGGACCATCCCGAGCGACTCCCGCTCGTAGTGTCCTGCCCACGGCTGCATGTCGGGGACCTCCGCAAAGCCTAGCGAGCGATAAAGTCGATAGGCCGCTGTCAGTCGGCGGCTTGTGAATAGCACTATCTGCCTGGCACCCATGGACCGAGCCCTGCCTATCGCGGCTGCCGCGAGTCTTCGCCCCACCTGGCGGCCCCGCATGGGCCCGGTGACTGCCATCTTGGTCAGTTCGAAGGTTCGCTCCGGGCGCTTGACCAGGGCCACCGTGCCGACGATCCTTCCCGCGAGCCGGGCGAACAAGATGCACCCACCCGGGCCTATTATCGTTGCATAGGGATCCTGGAAAACCTCGCGGTCGACCTCTTCAACCCGATAGTACTCCCGAAGCCATTCTCGGTTGAGCGACGCGAAGTGGCGCTTGAGCGATGGCCTGTAACTGACAATCTCTACCTGGCCCAATTGACGTGCCTTGACGCGCTTCGCAATGCGCTCGTAGACCCCGGCTGCGGATAGAGCCGCTTCGATCTGCGTAATCTGGTCCAGGAAGTTGCCGCTGGTCCCAGCGACCAGCTCGCCCGCCACTGCTTCAATGTCGGCCCACACAGGCCTAAGTCGTGCCAGCAAACGTCTGCCCCTCACCGTCAGACGCAGCAGGGTTCTGCGTCTGTCCTTCGAGTCTGTGACCGAGATGAGAAGCCCGTGCTCCGACATCTCCCGGGCCGTCTGGACTATGGCGGGATGCTTCTGGCCGAGTGCCCGCGCCGCCAAAGACACCGTCACGGGCGCGTCAGATTCCAGCAGCAGGTAGTAGAGCGAGAACCAACGCGGTTCGAAATCCACACCCCTGCCGCTGTATATGCGGGGGCCGTCCTTGTAAAGAGTCTCGGACAGCCGCCTGAGGCGGGTGGCGAGGGCAAGTGGACCAAGTCGGCCGATCAGGTCGTTGTTGGGCGGCAGCCGAGTCGGCCGAGTGCGAAGTCCGTGGTGCTTTCGCCGCATGTTCACATGTTCTCCTCAAAGAATATTAGGTAAGTACTTACATAATGTCAAACAAAAAAGCCTGCTGGGGTGCCAATGTTGAAAGCGGGGGCGGCGACATCGCGAGCTCGGGATGCGGTCTCTGAGCACCTCCTGGGACACCTGCCCGAGGAGCCAACGCCTTCTCTATCTTGACATTCCGTGTCGCGGCCCTCATAGTCAGTACTGCGAGCAAGAAGACTCCACCGGGCTACCTAAGAGGGGGTTTCACACCAGTAAGAAGGTGCGCACTTGAGGCTTTCCCTGGCCATCCCTGTCGCCGGCTTGGTCCTGCTTAGTATGAGTGCCGCGGTTGCTGACACAGGCAGTCCCACTCAGACCGAGCAGTTGAAGTTCCCCTATCTTCTAAAGATTGGCGCTGGCAACGTTCTGATTGTTCATGGGCGACAGATGTCGGGCAGCGTCACTATCACCTGGGCAGCTGGGGACACCGTACGTATTAACGGGGTCGGCGTGTATCCGCCGCCGCGTGTTCCGCCGAAGCAGTTTTCGGAGCAGGAGCTTGCCGACGTATATGGGAAGGTCCCCCTCGTGCGTGACATTGTCAAGACAGGAGCCACATGGCACGTCGCTGTCGCAAAATACAACGAGCGACGTGAGGATCTTGGCCTCAGGATGAACATGCTTTACTGGGCAGTCATGGACTCCACCGGTTCGCATGGCGCTGCGGCGCGCGCAGTCCTTGATTCGGTTGACCGCTCTCTGCTTACGCCAGGGTCAGAACCCAGGGTCAGCCGCAGCTCACTCATAGTCGATTGGGACGGGATGGGAGAGGAGTATGTCGACATCGGTGAGCGAGCTACAGAGTCAAAGCCGCGGCCATGGGTGTTGAGTGACGAAGATACGCAGCAGTACGTTCAACTCTT
>DATKKY010000319.1:0-5082 GCA_035542695.1 bacterium
CGCCGTTTTTGGGCTTTCGGTTCCTTACGTCGCTGCCGTGATGACCAAGGCGATACATGCGACCAACTTCGATCTCAGGGGAATCCTGAGTGCCTTGGGAGGTGGGAGATAGGTGGAGGAGCAAAAGGATCAACGAACTGAGAAACCGACCCACCGCAAGAAAGAAAAGGCGCGGGAGAAGGCTCACGTCGCGCGAAGCACCGAGCTGACCGCTGCGATCGTCATAGTAGGCGGCATAATCGCTCTCCGGGCGCTATTTCCATGGTTCATGTCGCGGACCGCGGAGATCACGGGACGGTATCTCAGCACCGCGCCTCCACTAGAAAGCTCGCAGGATGTGCAGGTGGTCGCGACCGGAGCGATCCTCAGGTTCTTCGGGCTGGTCGGCCCCTTCTTGGCCGCGGTTGTGGGCATGGCGCTGGCTGCCAACTATGTCCAGGTGGGATTCCTATTTTCTTCACAGCCCCTGGCGCTGAGCCTGGACCGGATCAACCCAATATCAGGCATGAGGCGGCTCTTCTCCATGCGATCGCTGATGCAGGTGGTGATAAGCAGCGCCAAGGCCGCTCTGGTGGGGATGGTCTTCTATTACTCGCTCAAGGGCAGCATTGACAAGTACTTCGCTCTCGCCGACTGCAGCGTGGGCGAAATCGTATCGTTCATGGTCAAGGAGATCTTCAGGGTGTGCATGCGGGCCGGTCTGGTGCTCCTGCTGCTCGGCTTCGCTGACTACGCCTACCAGAAGCGCGAGTACATCAAGAGCCTGATGATGACCAAGCAGGAGCTCAAGGAGGAGTACAAGGAGATAGATGGAAGTCCGCTGATCAAGAGCCGGATAAGGGCCGCCCAGCGAGCACTGGCGCGGCGCCGAATGATGGCTGCAGTGCCGACCGCGGACGTAGTGGTCACCAACCCGACCCATATCGCGGTTGCGCTGAAATACGACGGCGAGAAGATGGCGGCGCCGACGGTGGTTGCCAAGGGCCAGCGGCTAATCGCCGAGAAGATCAAGGAAATTGCGATGGCCCACGGGGTACCGATATTCGAGAACAAGCCGCTCGCCCACAGCTTGTATGACCTGGTCGAGGTGGGCACTGAGATTCCAGCGAGCCTCTACAAGGCAGTAGCTGAAGTCCTAAGCTACGTGTACAGGCTGAACGGCAAGCTACCGCGGGTATTGACCAACAACTAGTAGAAGAGGAGACGGCGAGTGGCAGAGACGATGATGGCAAGCAGGATGTCGAGACTACTGCGCCACGGCGACATAATGTTCGCGATCTGCGTGATTGCGATCGTGGGCGTGATGATCGTGCCCCTGCCCACCTTCCTGTTGGACTTGCTGCTGTCGTTCAACATAGCGTTCTCGCTAGTTCTGCTCCTGACCGCGATCTACGTGACCGCTCCGCTAGAGCTCTCAGTGTTCCCCAGCCTTATGCTGGTGACCACCCTCTTTAGACTGGCTCTCAACGTGGCTTCCACGCGTTTGATCCTTGGCCAGGGATATGCCGGCGAGGTTATCGGGTCTTTTGGATCGTTCGTGGTCAAGGGCAACTACATTGTCGGGTTCGTGATCTTCATAATCATCGTGGTGATCCAGTATATCGTCGTGGTGCGTGGTACCGAGCGTAACGCTGAAGTCAGCGCCCGCTTTACCCTGGACGCCATGCCGGGCAAGCAGATGAGCATTGACGCCGACTTGAACGCCGGCCTGATTGATGACCGGGAAGCGATCCGGCGGCGCGAAGAGATCATGAACGAAGCCGACTTCTACGGCGCTATGGACGGCGCCAGCAAGTACGTCCGAGGAGATGCTGTCGCCGGGATCATCATCAATATCGTCAATGTGATCGGTGGGTTGGCAATAGGCGTGCTTCAGCGGGGGCTTCCGATTGGCGAGGCGGTGAGGACCTATACCCGACTCACCATCGGTGACGGTCTGGTTACCCAGGTGCCGGCCCTTATCGTGTCCACGTCGGCAGGCATTGTCGTGAGCCGGGCCGCGGCCGAGTCTAATCTGGGGATTGATATCGGCAAGCAATTGCTTTCGGGGCACAAACCGCTCGCGATAGTGGGCGGAACGCTGGGCGTGATGGCGTTGGTGCCGGGGCTGCCGACGCTCCCGTTCCTGGTGCTGGGCGGCCTGGCCGGAGCGCTGAGTTACTCGCGTTTCCGGAAGGGTAAAGCCGTGGCGGTTGAGGCAGTCAAGCCGCGCGAAGAACAGGCCAAGCGCCAGGAAGCGCTTGAGGAGCTGGTCAAAGTCGACAGACTCGAGCTGGTGATAGGCTATGGCCTGATTTCCATGGTCGATCCTTCGGAAGGCGGTGACTTCCTCGAGCGCGTCAAGGGACTGCGCCGCCAGGTTGCAGTCGATCTTGGTCTGGTAGTGCCGGCGATACGGATACGGGACGACGTCAAGCTCAAACCCTACGAGTACGAGATCAGGCTCAAGGGAGCTCGGGTCGGCCGCGGTGAGGTCTATCCCGGGCAGTTTCTGGCAATTGGCCCGAAGGACCTGCTAGCCCAGATCGAGGGAACGGATGGAGTTGATCCCGCGTTCGGGCTCCCGGCCAAGTGGGTCCAGGCTGGGGAGAAGGACAAGGCGGAGGGCCTGGGTCTGACGGTGGTCGAGGCCGCAGTCGCCCTGGGCACCCATCTCTCGGAGACCATCCGCACTTACGCCGGCGACATCCTGAGCCGCCAGGATGTGCGCAACATGCTGGATGAGCTCAAGAAGGACAGCCC
This sequence comes from bacterium, assembly GCA_035542695.1. Classification (GTDB taxonomy): domain Bacteria; phylum Arandabacterota; class Arandabacteria; order Arandabacterales; family Arandabacteraceae; genus DATKKY01. Next base: position 2,743 of record DATKKY010000319.1, read on the forward strand.
CGCCGTTGTCGATGAGGCTATTCCGAACGCCGTGAGCCTTGGCACCACCCACCGGGTGATGCAGAACCTCCTGAGGGAGCAGATTGTGATCAAAGACATTGCGACCATTATCGAGACCCTGGCTGATTACGGGTCCCACACTAAGGATATAGATGTGCTCACGGAGTACGTGCGATCCGCGCTCCAGAGGACCATTTCCAGCATATGCGAGGACAGGGACGGCGTGATCTTTGCGACCACGCTCGACCCGGCGCTGGAGCAGTCGATAGCCGCCTCGGTGCAGGTCACCAAGAGTGGGATAACCGCGGTGGTAGCTCCCGATCTTGCGCAGCGGATCATCAAGGCTGTGGATGCTGCTGGCAAGAACATGGCGGCCAACAATCACAAGCCGATAATCATTTGTTCGCCGAACGTTAGGCTGGCACTGAAACGCTTGATAGAGGGCAGTCTTCCAAGGGTGATGGTGATCTCGTACGCCGAGATATCTGCGGACTGCGAGGTCCACTCAGTAGGGATGGTGAAGATCAATGACCAGAATTAGGAAGTTCGTAGCGCCAAGCATCCAAGAGGCTTTCGCACGAGTGAGCAGCGAGATGGGCAAGGACGCGGTGATCCTGGGGACCACCAGGCGGCCCAAGGCGGATTACGATGGCAACCTGATCGAGGTCGTCGCTGCGTCGGGCCGCGGGGAAGGGGCGCCGGTTGGGCCCAGCCCATCAGCGCCGGCAACCACGGCAGCCGTCGCGGAGGTTCATGGTCTGGCAGACGAGGAGATAGCGAAGCTGCGCGGGGTTGACAGGGACATCATGAATGAACTGCGGCAGATTGACAGCCGCCTAAAGGACATCATGCACACGATTGCCACTCCGCCGGCGCCGGCGGCCGGCGAGTCCACTGTGACCCTTGAGGACGCCGGGTTTGACCAGGGGCTGTTGGGAGACGGCAGGGCGCTGCCCCACCTGGGCTGGACCCCCTTCCAGCGGGTGTTCGAGGGCTTGGTCAGGGAGGTGCCGATCGACCAGGGCGACGAGCGGATCTCGGTATTTCTTGGGCCGGCAGGCTCGGGCAAAACCACGTCGGTCCTGAAGATCGCTGCGGGGGTGCTGCTGCCGAAGCGGGTGAAACCGCTGATCGTAAGGTTCGGCGATTCTGGCGGCAAGGATACGGCCTGGCTCAAATCGCAGTGCAAGAAGATGAAGATCAAGTTCAAGGCGATATCGGACGTTAAGAAGATTGAGAAGGTACTGGCCAAGCGGCGGAAGGGGCCAGTGCTGGTTGATACGCCCAGCTTGTCGAAGCTCAAAGATGAGGATCTGAAGGCGCTGCTGGACATAAGCAAGCGGCTTGAAGGCATGAAGCTGCGACTTGTCATAGATGCCGCGATGGATCCGCGCAACATTTGCGCGATCGCTTCATGCATTCCGGACACGTCCGGCCTGAGCCTTGTCCTTACCAAGCTGGACGAAGCCACGAGGATCGGCGGCGCAGTATCGGCTGCGATCGGCAGAAGGATGCCGCTGGCCTATGTGACCGGGGGGAGCGACATCCGCGACGGGATCTTTGTGCCCGACACGGCGCTGCTCTTGGACAAGGTGCTGGAGGCAGTTGGTGGTCAGGGGCACTAGCTAGGTGAATCTCGACATGACAGATGAAGACGCCAGCCGCAATCAGGAGGCGAAGTCGGCCGAGGCGCTAGCGGTGGTTGACCGCGATAGCCTTGTGCGGGACCATATGTGGCTCGTGAAGTGCATCTCGCGCGCAATTCACGAGCACCTGCCCCAGTGGATCGATCTCGATGATTTGATAAGCGTCGGGACCATGGGCCTGATCAAGGCTGTGGACGATTTCGACCCGGCTAGGGGAGCGAGGCTGGAGACCTATGCCAGGTACCGAATCCGGGGTGCTGTCCTGGACGAGCTGCGACGGCTCGACATCTTCCCATCGTCCACCAGAATGAAGCTCCACCAACTTGAAGATGCGATCATGGACCTGGAGCGGAGCCTGGGGCGCTATCCCGCGGACGAGGAGATAGCCGAGAAGTCTGGCCTCTCACTTCAGGAGATTTCAGGGCTGCTATCCGATGCCAGCATGGTGGTGCTGTACTCGCTCGACGAACTGACCAGTGGGAGCGACGACCTCCTGGGGTCTGAAGTGGGCGAGGCAGTAGCCACCTCTGACGATCCGCTGGCGACGCTCGAGCGGCAGGAGCTGGAGGGAGTACTAGTGGGGGCCATAGAGGAGTTACCAGCGACTGAGCGGAGCGTGCTCGGTCTCTACTACTACGATGGCCTGCGAATGAAGGAAATCGGGAAGGTCTTGAACATAAGTGAATCGAGGGTT
>DATKKY010000320.1:0-10721 GCA_035542695.1 bacterium
CTCGTCGGTTGGTCTCAGTCAGCCTCAGGCCCGCGCGGGATTCCTGGGCTGGGCAACCAGCGCCGGACTCGGTGGCAGTAAGCCTCGTAGTCCTTCCCGAAGGCCCGCCGCAGGGCAGGCTCCTCGTACCACATCACGAACAGGTGAGCTATGAGAAGCAATACGGCGGCGTAACCCAGGAGCAGCAAAGACCTGTAGAAGAGCGCGGCGCCGGCAAGAACCAGCCCTGCGCCGATATACATCGGATTCCTCACAAAACGGTAAGGACCCCTAACTACCAGTCGGCGGGGCGCGTCGAAAGGTGCGGGGGTGCCTTTTCCCACAAAGGCAAAGGCCAGTATGCACCACACCGCAACTGCGAAGCCAATCGCTCCGACAACCATTCCGAGAATCTGGAACGGTCCAAGGGAGGCAGGACGGACCAGGCCCGACCAACCCAGGAGTCGGGCCGGCAAATACACAAGCACGACCCCGGCAAATACCACAGCGTAGGTGATTGCGCGGACGATGACTGACATCTCTGCATCTCCGGGGCTCTGCTGCCGCAGTCCTACAACCCTGCTAGAATTCGCTCCGCGACGGCGCGGCGTCTCAGCTCAAACCGGCCACCCCGCCCCCGCCTCCCAGCCATGCGCTCAAGTCGGGGGGCTGCATACTCGAGCTCCTGAACAACGCCCTTGCCACCCATTTCACTCAAGGCGAGCAACGTATAGTGGAATGGGAAGCGACGCCAACCTCCTTCCCCGTCTCGATGCTCTCTCAGAAACGCAATTCCGCCGGAGAGTCGCTCTCTGCTCTTTGACAGGCCGCCCGCTGTGAGATGGCGCCAGACCGACGCCGTGCACGCGCCGCATCAGAAGAAGCCGCGGCTGCCCCGCGCCGATTCGGACTGCGCGAGGCGTCTGTCCATCGAGCGCGCCGCCCGATCCAGCGCCGCTCTTGCCTCGGGCACATCAGTGTCCAAGAGCAGCAGTGTCCGACAGGCTTCCTCCCCAAGAATGTGGCCAGTCGCCGCCCCCGATGAGATGTGCTCACCGGTGAACAGCCTGATGCCCCGCTCGTAATCCCTGGCAGTCGGGGCAAACATCCCCGCATAAGATCTTGGCAGGCCCTGTCGCCCCGCCAGCCAAACCGCCACGCGGCGCGCTTCGGCTTTCGGAACGCGCTTCTCGAAGAAGAGCGCATCGCTGACCGCATCAATCGTTCTGGCAAGACTTCCGGTGTCAAGTAGCTTCATGTCAGTCCTCCGCATATCCGATAGTCTGTCCGAAGAGCGGACGCTGGTTGGACTTTAGGCCGAGCGCCTTCTCGAGCGCAGCCTTGTCGCAATTATGGAACCACGACGCCAGTCCCAGCGAAGATGCTGCGAGATACACGTTCTGCGCGATCATGCCCGTGTCAACAAAGTAGTATGACTTCTGAACCTCGGGATCGTAAAGCCCCGGCTCCTGAAATCCCGCGCTCTTGAACCTCTCGATATCGACAACATAGATGAACCGGGCCGGCGCGTTCGCACCAGCCTTTGCCTGCCCCGGGCCGATCGCCAGAGCCCGGCTGTCACCAGCTGCAACCGGAGTCAGCCGGTGAGCATCCGGCTCGTACAGGTACGTCCCTTCCTCCATAGCAACATAAACACAGATCTCCTGCGAGTTGCTTGCCGACCCCGCCGTCCTGCCCGCCACCCCAAATGGCCCCTTAACGCGGTTCACTCCAGCCGCTGCCCAGATGATGTCCGACAGGATTTCGAGCGGGATCGCACGACCGCTGATGGCCCGTGAGGTCCTTCTCAGCTTGAGCGCCTCGAAAGTGGTCGGGCACCGTTCAAACACGGGCCTGGGCAGCGGGATGGGCTTGAGATCATCGGCCTTGCTCTTCTTCATGGTGCTCCTCCGCGGTCTTCGTTGCTGCATTCTTTGGTTGCCAGGCACGCAGACACACACCAAGCCACGCGAGCCCGCACCCCTCATCTCACCAGGACGGTTTGAGCAGACGGCTCTCGGATTCGCCCCGGGTTTCCGTCATCACCTTCGCGCCATCACCGTGGAATATCAGGTCCGCATCGTCTTCCAGACCCTTGATGACAGTCGGAATATACTCCGAAAGGCTGATCCCTCGGAACTTCAGATGCGCCCGGTCACGCCCGGTTCTGTTCAGGCCGGTGGCCACCATCGGCGGCACAATCTCCACGACCCCTACGGACGTATCTTTGAGCTGCTGCCGGAGCACCAGCGAATAGGTGTGAACCGCCGCCTTGGTCGCGCTGTAGATGGGTGTGCTGAGCATCGGCATGAATCCAAGGCCCGAACTCACATTGATCACCGCGGCTCTCGGCCTCTTCATGAGATGGTCAATGAAGAGGGCCGTCAGCTCCACCACCGCGACTAGGTTGACCGCAATCTCATCCTCGCCTGACTTGAGCTCGCCGTATCCCTTCTTGAGATCAATGTATCTCTGTATTCCCGCGTTGTTCACCAGGATGTCAAGGTCAGGAAAACGGCGAAGCACCTCCTTCGCGAGCTGCTCTCTCTGCCTGCCATCTGCAACATCGCAGGGCAAGGCCGTGATCGCCGGCAGCTGCTTTTCCACCGCGGCCAGCTTCTTCTTGTCGCGGCCACATACGATTACCGTGCTCCCAGACCGATGGAAGGCTTCAGCAAGCCCGAGGCCAATGCCGCTGGTGCCACCGGTCACGAGAACGGTTCTGTTCGAGAGTTCCATGCCATCTCCTTGCCACACGTAACCTAGAGTCCACCGTGGCGGACCTCAATCATTGCCCGCGCAGCCCCCCGTGAAGTTGACGTTATGCGCACTGCTAGTGATTCCGTTGCCCTCACCGACCTGTAACATCTCAGAGGGCCGCACCCACTGCGACCGTCCAGGGGCGGATTCGCCAGGCGGTGACCAGGCCGTTGGCAACATAGGGATCCTTGCCCACGAACTCCTCGACCTTGGCTCGGTCCTCAACTTTGAAGACCAGCACGGCCCCATCCATTGGATCAGCGAAAGCTCCGCCGAGCACCAATTGACCTCGCCCGACCCAGGCTTGAGCCAGCTGAAGGTGCGCCTCCCGGTAGGCCCCTCGCCGCTCGACAACATTCTTAGCGTAGTCATAGAACAGCAAGAAGTACATAGTCAGATCTCCTCTGATGCCTCGCCAACCCAGCGTGCGGGAATCGCCGTCGGGTGGGATCCGACGGCCGCCCGCCGGATCGCCGGCTAGTCTCTCAAGCCACAAGCATCCCTTATCACCCTGACCAATTCGGAAGGCTGATCGGTCCCGATGCGATGAACCGAACCATCCTTGGTTTCAATCTCGACTGCGTCCAGCCCCGAGACATTGAATAACCAGCCCTTGTCCAGCAGCCGGATTCCCCATCCGAAATACCACTTATTTCTCACCGCTCGAGCGCTAACAAGCGAGCTCAGGGGAAACCTTTTCCGAATGAGACCTATACCAAACGTCAGCACTACATCGCTTTCGGTCACCTCGACGGTCAGCGCCCAGAAGAGCGCACCGCATACCAAGAGAATGACAAGTACTGCAATTCCAACTGGGTTAGCCTCGATGAAGTAGAGCAGCAGACCAAGCACGAGCACCGTCAATCCAAGGATCCAAATCACAAGGGTGCCGACTTGCCGATGGCGGTACTTGATCATTAGGTAAGTCCTCCTGACTTTGACCTAACGACGTGGCTGGGCGTCTCCCTGCTCTGGGTGGCGAGGTTGGATAGCACTCGCGCATGGGGGGTCGGTGCTCGCACCGCTATCGCTGGACAGCCCGACCCGGCTACGGCTTTTTCCAGTGCAGCTCGTCCAGACGCCTTCGGGCAATCTCGATCTCCTCCGGAGTAAAGAGCGACTGCCATTTGCTTTGCGACGCGACCAGTGCCTCGATAGACAGATCGAGCCGCCCAATTCCCGACAGTCTCGTGAGCCCCACAGGCGTAGGTCCGGGTTGGAGCAACTGCTTCGCCGCGGCCACACCGCCTACCAAGTTGACGAGCCTCAAGAAGGACGGGCTCCTGAGCCCGCACTCCTCACTCGCACGCCGGTAAAGCTCCAGCATCTCATACTCAAATGCGACCGAGAGCTCCTGGCGCGACGGAACAGCCCCGCTGGCAGCGCCCCGACGGGGACGGACCGCACCACTCCCCTTGTCAGCTGGCGCGGGGGCAGATGGCAATCTCACCGGCACCATCGCCCATTGGCCGCGAGCGCCATCGAAGGTGATCTCCCATCTCTTGTGCACCGGCGAACCAATGGATCCGAGTAGGCCTCGCATCCCAAGAAGGCCCCGAGCAAAGCGGTCATCGCCCGGACGATAAGGCACCACTATCGTCGCGTCATCGAATCGAAACTCGGTTATGCCGTGCGCCCCGGGCTTCCTTCCAAACACAGCCCCAAGCTGATTCCCAGCCCACCGCGAAAGGTCCTCGCCGAGATCGTCAAGGAACGCGTCCACCTCATGCCCGCCGGTTACGGCCGCAGCGATCTCGATAGTGATTCGGTAGCTCTGGGGACTATCCCGTTGCGGGTACCATTGCAGCTCAAAACGGACGGGGCGTTCGCCCGCGAAATCAGGACGGAGCTCGTCAACGTCCCGCCCATCGAAGTCCGCGAGATTGAGGTCAACGACGATTCGGTGCCTTACGCTACTAATACGCCAACGCCCCCTAATACTTGATCCAACTTCCGCCTGGCGGCCTGCCACAAGGGCGATCAGCGTACCCTGCTCGCAGCCCTCGTAGCTCGGCCCCGAGAACATCCTCGGTGCCAGAATCGCGGAACGATTCTATCTTATATTATAGCGCACCCGGCCACGTCTCTCAAGCCCCACCTTGACCCTATTGGGCAACAGGCGGCCGCACCTTCTTCTTGGCTTGTATGAATGCCCCCCCACACGTCAAATCATCATCGGACAGGTCTCTCCACCTGGCCGCAAGTTGCGATCGCCTGATTCCGTCTGTCCTCCGGTACTTCAGGTCGCAGACAATCTCGAAGCCGTTGCTCTTCATGAGCTCCGTGTGCACCGAGCAGGGCTGGCGGTTGAGCAGATATGGCCGCTTGCCCACCAGGATCTTCCACAACAGATCTGAGCAGGCCCAGTGCCCATTCCACTCCTTTGACAAGGTATGAGCAGAGAAGTCAATCTGGTGCGACATCATCCCGCCTGGTTTCAGCCACAGATACAGGTCCCTGTAGGTACTCCGGAGGTCATCAACATGCTCAAGCACACTCTGCGACAAGATCAAATCGACCGATTCCCTTGGGACGACATTCTCATCAGACCAGGGCGCTATGTACCTGATGCTTACGGCCCCGCCCGGGGAGTTCGGACTTGCCAGCGCATCCCTTATCTGGGCAACCCTCGCTTCAGACACCGTCCCCTTGAGTAGATCATGGGTGAGAATGTGACTGGGAAAGAGGTCCTTGTCCAAATAGGCGTCATAGTTCGGCCAGCCGGTCAGAGGCCTTGGTGCGCGCGCCCTGAACAATGCAACCAACTCCTCGAGCATCCTGAGATCGGAGGTTTTTTTCGCGTACTCCGCGGCATCCAGCGCGCTGTAATGGTTAACCCCCGATAACATTGCTGCGAGCCCAACTCCCAGGGACTCCCCCGGTCCAAGCTCGAGCATGGCATTTGGCACAGAACGCAGGCCGTTCGCCGACAGCAGGGTCAGATGTTTCAGCCACACTTCATAGCAACAGACGGCAGACCCTGCACCACCTGGTCCCTGCCTGGTGAGGGGGCCTCGCAGAAACGGAACGAATGTCAGGAGCCCCTTCACAACTGATCTTGTTCTCATCACAATCCTCCGAAACGACACCTACCGGTAACATCTTGCTTCTCGTACGGACCCCGGCTGAAACTGATAACCCGCGCCGACGACACTGCAGCAGTATCGGCATACCCGGCCAGGTTACCGTACTGCGGTGCCCAAACGGCATAATACTTGACTACTCGATCAACTGATCCCATGGCACCTGTGCCCCGCATCCTCCGATTCCATTCAGTGTTTGGTCAGCCGTGCCCGAAACCTCTGCCATGCCGTGGTTCTCGGCTTGGGGATGGCATCTGCCGGACGAGGACCTAGCCGTACGAGCAAGTGTTCCGGGACTCCTTCGCGAATACTGCGGCAGATATTCTGCCCATTACGCCAGAGCGTAGGCTCGACGACCACGGTCACTGCATCTGACCCGACCAGACGCACGCATCCATCATCGTGATAGAGTGCGGCCGCCAATTCCGAGTATCGTACAGTGCAGTGGGAACTGTCAGGAAATATCACGCTGACTCCCTCAGGCCCGTACACGAGCCGCTCGCGCCGTATCGGCGCATCGACGCAGATCGCCTCGTGCCCCTTCACCACAGGTACTCTCGGAAGCCATGCCGGTTTGCCAAACCAAGGCTGCACGGCTGCCTTGCCAGGCACGGCAAACATCGCCGTCGCCTCTACATCGTGAACGAACGTCTCAACGTCACCTGCAGAGACCACCTGGAGTTGGGCGTAGTTTAGGTCTGCCGGCTCAAACTCTCGCCCAAGGATCCAATCCATTGCCGCCCGTTTAGCTTCCAATACCATTAGGTCCGCACGCGGCGGCGCCAAGGCGCCAGTCCAATGCTCGGAGATCTGCTTACGAGCAGCCTCAACCTCGGCTTCATCGACCTTGCGGAGGCCGTTGAAGACATCACCAAATACGTTGACCAACTCCGCCCGGCGATCCCTGTCCGAGTCGCCGTAGAGCACCAAGTGCGCCGTGTCCGCATTGAGAGGCTCGTAGGAGACGGAAGGCGCGTAGCTAACGGCCTCCATTGTGCGCAGCCGCTTGCGGAGACGCCTGTAGGCAATTTCCCCAAAGATTGTGGCTGCAGAAACCCTCGGGACCGTGGCCCCGGCAGCTATGCCCCCGCAGGCGTCGTCGACGAACCAACTTGGAAACGCTTGCTCAACCGACACAAGAGCAGGGAGCGCTTGCCTTGTTCCGTGCGGCAGCCTCAAATGAAGATCGGCAGGCGGTGGTCCGGACAGCCAGAGAATAGCATTCCCGTCAATGAATCGCTGCTCACTGCGTTCACGCAGATCCTCTAGTGTCGATCTCTGAATCCCGAGCTCAGGCATTCCCATCAGTCCATATCCGACTGCCCCATACCGCCATGTCAGGAGATTCAAATAGAGGTTATATGGTCGAGCAGCATTCTCTGCTGCTAGAACCTGCTTTTCCCCTTCCAGACGGTCACTGCGGAGAGCCGTCAGCCCGTTACAGACATCCGCGAGAAAACCGCATACTTCCTGAGGCTGCCCCATCGTAAAGAACGCAGTCACTGCGCCGCCGACAAACCCGTTCTGATCTCGCCCCGAGTCACTCATCATCGAAAGAACCATGTGCTCGATAAGATGAGTCTGGCCAGCCGTGACCAAGGTCTCGTCTATGCGCCCCGTCCGAAAGAGCAGCCCGGCCCGGAGCGGTGCAGGCGCATCTGTCCAAATGGTGGTCACGTGGTCCACCTCAGTCCAGTGAAGTTCTATGCTCTCCATCTTTTCACCGAGTCATCGAACGAAGACGCGCCATCATCACAGAACCCTGCTTGCCCACAGCTCGATCATAACGCCAGGTGTTCCGCTGCCGGGTGCAGCAGGCTCTCGACGTCGTAGCCGAAAGCCGGTGGAAAGCTCTACTTCTTGGGTGCTGGCTTCAGCGAAAAACTTCTCGCCCATGGTCCACCCACCTCTCCCTTCTAGATTCCGGCCTCTCTGACAGACGTGGCGCCGGCAGCAGAGCCGCCTACTGATTGGGGTGCAACTTGTAATCGACCACCCGGCTCAGGAACACGCCGTTGACGCCCTTCTTGATCTCGTCCTTCATCGTGCCAACGAGCTCCCATCCACATCTCTCGAAGAACGACCGCGCCGCCTCGCCAGCTTCCGATGTTATCAGGCTCACCTTCCAGAACTTCCGGCCCGCGGCTGCAGTCATGACTGCTTCGAGAAGTGCCCGGCCGACTCCGTGGCGCCGCTCGTCGCTCGATACCACAATCTGGTCTATCCACCCACCCGCCGGCCACCCCCGGAGATTGCAGTAGCCAATCACCTTGCCATCCAACTCCGCTACTGCCACGTAGGCCCGCCCCGAAACCATCCCCTCATGCAGCGCCTCGGCATTCGCCCGCCAATCGAACACATAGGAATCTCTGAACCCTTCCTCGGAGAGCTTGGCGACAGACCCAATATCCTCGCCGTCCATCCCGCGAACAATTACCCGCATTGTCCTGCACCTCGGACTCGGATTGTGTCACACCGCGTCGAACCTTGTGGCCAGATCACTCTATTGTTCTCTCTTCGCCCACTCTGAATACCTTGTTTGCGTACCGTGCCCCCTCCGGAGACTCTATGCCTGTCGGATCGGTGAAGTACCCCGTGGCGGCCAAGACTGCGCCAGTCTGATCGTTGACAGCGCAGCCAATCAAGGCTTCAGCTCCCCCGTCACTGGTGCATCCTGTGGTGCTGTCGTTGTCTGTGTCCACCCCCAGATTGTAGTTGAAGCCGTGCAATTGATCTCCCCCAGGAGCCGGAAAGCCGGCCAGGTCCTTAGGAAGTGTCCCGTTCACAGAGATCTTAACGTAGAGATATTCATCATCCAGGCCCACTTCCAGCTTATTTATGTCACCAAAGCCTATCGGATATATGCCGGGATTGTCGCCATCCTGAATCAGCCGCTTTCCCAAGCTGAGCACGTCGTCCTCCGAGTACCCCATCTTACGGTAGAACGCCGCCGCCTCCACGTTTGCCCTCCTCACCTGCAGATTTAGCTTCGGGCAACCGAGCTTCTTTAGCCGCCGCTCTACCTCACTCATCATCAACCGTCCTAACCCTTGGCGGCGAAGCTCCGGCTCGACCGCGAGGTAGTTCACCCAGCCTCGGTGACCGTCGTAGCCGGCCGTATCTCCCCGCACTGATTATGCGCCGTCGCCACCCAGTCGTCCCGACGTCATCTTTCCTGCTCAGCCCTGGATGCGTCAGTAGCAGGCCCACGCCTCTGCATAGGCCACTTCATGTTCGAGATCGAGAAACTCCAATTCCGGCGGTTCGTCGCTACCCCCAAGGGCCGCGAGCGTCGGCTTGACCCGCACCATAACCATGCTGGGCCGTTTCTCCCATCGTCTTATCGCGTCCGGAAACTTGCCTCGCATCAGATCCACGTATCGCTTGGCATGCTCGTCATTGAAACCCCCGAGTATCTCCGCCACCCCTTCTATCTGGACATCGTCCCTGCACAGCGCCACCCTCTGGTTCCTATCAATCTGGTCGCACTTGCGCGAGTGTCCCCAGGTGAAGAAGTAGATGTCGAGGCCGTCGCTAACAGTTAACACGTTGCGCACGAGAACTCGATCATCGCAGGACGTTCCCAATACCATCACTGCGTTGTCGCGCGACTGCAGGAACTTCATCAGCTGCTCCTTCTTTTCCTGGAAGTTCAGGCTCCGCCTAGATCTCTCAGCAGCCATCTCATCCTCCATTGAACGCCATGCCCGCTCGATCCGCTTGTTGAACAGCACATCCGTCTCAGGGTCTCCGACCGTCACGCACCTTGATAAGGCGCCGACTGTCTTGGCGGTAGCCCATCCGCTCATAAGGCTCGTGGGCCCGGGGTCTATTGTCTCCACCTGTCACCTCGGCCAGCCCGAATCTCCACCACCATCTCCCCTCTTATGGCTCGAGACCCGCCAGAAACTGCCGGTGTTCGGGCGTTAGCTGTTCCTGGTCAACCTCGGGTGCAAGAGCCGCAAGGAAGGCCCGAATCGCCGTGTTTTGCCTGTCGCGCCGCGCAGCTTCAACGCCGAGCTCCGCTGCCCGAACCCGCAAAGCTGCACCGTAGGCTGCGTCTCCATGCTGTGCAGCCTCCTCGTTGGTCAACTGGGCGAGGGCCAGGATAGCGTCTGGTGAACCGAGAAGCGTTGCCGCTGCGCGCGAGTCAAGTCCCCTAAGGAGTTCGCCGCGCGGCCCGAATAGCGAATCGTACGCGATCTGAAGTTGCGCCCTCGCTTCCTCCATGTTGCCGCCCAATCGGAGGCCCGCTATGCGCGCAAGCATCACTGCGAGCGCCTTGATCTGGCGAAGCAGGTAGTCCTCGCGATATGAACTAGTCACCATGCCTCCCCGCCCGGCCGCCGAAGGGGTTCGCCAGAAGGTGAACGGCGACCCCCACCGCAGCCATGACGAGTATCGCGCCGGCGTCGCGCCTCGGCGTGGCCTCTGCGGCTTCGATCATCGTCAGCTCTGCCGTCCCCCTCGAAAGCCCCCGTGTCTCACCGGGTAAGCATCTTCACCATATGTAACCCGGTGATTTGATAGCCCATCTTCGTGTACAACGCAGATGCAGCGCGGTTGTCGGCGAAGACGTGCAGGCCGATCCTCTCGATGCCACGCTGGCGCAAGCGGACCTCCAGATCCTCAAGCACCTTTCGGCCCAGGCCCCGACCGCGAAACTCAGGATGCAGGTAGATCTCGGCGATGAAGCAGGTCTTCTTGGTGTCCTCCACCTGAATCCATAGGTAGCCTATGCGTTGCTCCGCCGCATCTGCGCGAAGGATGATATTGGACAACTCGTGGGTGGGGGTCGCCAGCCCTTTGGTCAGCATGCCATCGATTGCCCTGGCTGCATCCGATCGGGCCTGGTCTATCGGCAGGTGATGGTTCCTCGCCAGATCATTGGCGTAGTCT
>DATKKY010000321.1:0-5192 GCA_035542695.1 bacterium
GGCGGCTTCTCAGCCCTACGTGGGGGACGCCTATGGGATTAAGGAGTTTGCCCTGGATGCGATCATGACTCATCTGGAGGCGGCTGCAGGAGCAGCCCTGGGCCTGGACCGGCTGCCTGAAGTGATTTGGAGCGCCGAGAAGGACCGCGAAGAATTCCTCATGCCCAAGATGGAGGAGTTCTTTAGAAGCCAGATAACCATCGGTCCCGACGATACCCTGAAATACTACAACGAGCACCGGAGCGAGTTGGTTACGCCTAAAATCTACAGGGCTCGCAGAATCCTGGTAGCTTCCCAGGACAGCGCCCGGGCAGTGATGAGGGAGCTCCGCTCAGGAAAGGACTTCGCTGAGGTCGCTCGGGAGAAATCGACTGACAGCTACACCGCGGCCAAGGGTGGGGACATGGGTCAGGTGGTTGCCGGGATGATCGCCATGTACGATTCCGTGCTGGCCGGTTTGCAACCGGGGGATATTACGCGTCCATTCACCACGACGAACGGCGTGGAGATTCTGAAGCTCGAGGAGCTGACGGAGTCCCGTCCGTTGAGTTTCGATGAGGCGCGTGAGATCATTGCTGCAACGATAGTCAGCTCGAAAGCAAACGCGCTGCTCTCGGCATGGGTCGCCGCCAAGGAACAGGAGGTAGGCTACAGCCTGAACGAGGGTCTGCTCAGGCGCATACGCTTGCCTGTGCCCGAGTGGAAAGAGGGTTTGGCCAAGAGCAGCCGGGCGCAGGGGGAAACCGGAGGTTGATCGGACGCAGGTTAGCGCTGATGCTCCTTGATCAATTCGAGGTTGCGTTTCACCGTCTGGTTTGAGGGGTTGACCACAAGAGCTCTCTGCCACAGGTCCACCGCATCCTGGGTTCGCCCTTGCTTGGCGTAGATTACGCCTAGGTTCACCAGGGCGCCTTCGTGGAACCGGTCCTGCTTTAGGATATCTTCGTAGATTCGGCCCGCTTCGTCCAGATTGCCGCTCTGCTGCAGTATCACCGCCCGGTTGTAAGTAAGGCTGAGATCACCGGACGGCCCTGGCTTCACGCGTTTGAGGAGCTGCTGCGCAGCATCGTTGTTGCCGGCCTTGGCGTAGAGAGTGGCCAAGGTCAGCATTGCTTCGGAGTTATCTGGGTTCTTGCTGATAGCTTTCTCGTAGGCGCCAATCGCTTGCTCGATTTTGCCGGCCTCGGCGTAAGCACTCCCGAGGTTGGCATACGCGCGCCAGCTCTCCGGGTTCACTTCAAGCTCCCGGTTGAAGGCCGAGATGGCCTCCTCCGGCTTGCCCTCCTTGATTAGCACTGATCCCAGGACATTGTGGGCGTCTTCCAAGAAGGGGGCCAGTTTCAGGGCTTGGTCGATTGCCTGCCTGGCTTCGGTCACCTTGCCATCCGCCAGATATATCATGGCAAGCGCCCGATAAGGCGTTGCATAATCCGGCCAGGTCTGGGCCGCCTTCAACAGGTAGGCCTCGGCGGCCTTGGTCTCTCCAGCCTGCATCTTGAGCAATCCCATCTGCTCGTAGGCTTCGGCCCAGGCCGGGTTCACAGCCACTGCCTTCTCGAGGTCCCGGAAAGCCTCCTCGGTCTTGCCCATGGCGGCGTAAGCCTTTCCGAGGCCGCAGTAGGATTGCGCAAAATCCGGCAGCCTTTCACCCGCTAGGTTGATGTTGACCACCAGGGCCGCTCCCGCAAGGCACGCGAGGCAGGGCGCGAGCCGAATCATCTCCTTCTTGAGGACCAGACCAACCAGATAGCTCAGCGTCCCGCCAGCGAATGCGATCATCAAAGGCACTGCCGGCAAGCGGTACCGGTCGCAGACAAAGAAGACGACGGTGCCTACGAACGAGGTGACCAAGAGCCCGTAAATAAAGTAGAGCCTCCGGAAATCGCGAAGGAACAGGAAGACCCCCAGCAAGGCAAGCGGCGCTACGGTTCCGAAGCCCCCGATCGGGTTTCTCAGCACCCAGGAGTAGAGCTTCATGAAATTGTAATCCTGGTTATTGGGGAACTCCTTGGAACCCCAGAAGAGAGCGACCTTCTTGAGCACGAGGCGAGACCACTGGACAGGGTGGGCTTTGATGAAGCTCATTGCCTTATCGGTCCAGTAACTGGAGACCTCATTGAACGACGGCTGCCTGCCCAGCGCCTCCCGCGGGATCGCTACCATGTCGTTGTAGCCACCCCACCAGTCCTTCCGGATCTCGGGACTGGTGGCGCTCCAGCCATTGGCGGATGCGTTGTTGCCTAGATAGAAGTTGATGCCGCCCTGCCAGACCAGGGGAATAAACTCGCCCGACGCCTCGAAATTGTGGATTGTGACCGGCGCCAGGGGCACGATACAGCCGACCACCAGCAGCACCGTCGCAGCGACCCTACGCCGGGCGAAGACCGCTGCCCCAACGGCAGCGACCGGCAGAAACAAGGCCAAGTTGGGCCTGGTCGCGAGCGCTAGCCCCAGGGCCAGCCCGCTGGCCAGCCAGGCTACCAAAGCCTGCCGACGACGCGCTATTTCGAGCAAGCCCAGCCCGGCCACTGACAGGAAGATGTAGAGGGTCTCGGTCAATAACTCGCCGTCAAAATAGATCAGCACGGGGTAAGTCGCTGCAAGGAGCCCGGCAACCAGACCTGCCAGCCGCCCGAAGTAGCTCCTGGCAAGCGCAAAGGTGATCACCGCCGTGAGGCCGCCCAGCACGAACTGGACAAGCCGGGGGACAAGGTAGGATCCCTTGGAGACCAGGTAAGTCAGGGCCAGGAAGTAGGGGTAGAGCGGTGCCCGAAAGAAGGGTTCAGCTGCCACGGGCTTGCCGCTCATGATTTCTCGGGCCCAGTTATCATGATAGGCCGCGTCCATTATCGGGTGGTCGAAGAACGGCAGTGCCCTGAGATGGGCGAGATACACCAGGCGCAGCCCAACCGCAAGCGCGAACACACCCACGCAGGTTGCGTAGAACTCTCGTTCCGAAGCAGCCTTGGCCATCCGAGCATCCCTCGTCAGTTCGCTTCTTGCACCTATTATGGTTGTCGGCTCGAGGCTTGTCAAGCAAGCGGGGTCTGAGCTGGCATCAGGGAATAGGCCTCAAGGTGACGGGCTCACCGCCCGATAGTAAAGCAAGGAGTTCCTGTGCCGGCCGTGGGTTCCGCCACGGCGTCATACTGGGACGACTGCTGTTCGGCAATGTATTTGGCCCAATTAGAAAGACAGGGAGTTCTCCGCGGAAGGGGGTGAGTTTCAGGCGAATTCCGTTTGGCTTTCAACTTACTTCGAGGCTCTCCGCTGGGCCGCGAAGGGCATCCTACCAGAAGGGGGCGAAACGATGAAGTTCTATACAATCCTGGCTCTAGCGCTCGTGCTTGCCATGGCCGCATCCGGCTACGGGATGGAGCGGAAGGCCGTGCAGATGAGGGAAGACTACGGCACTGAGCCGCTTTACGATTGCTACATGAATTACTACTACTACATCCCATGCACCACGTCATCGTGGTTCTGGATGTTTACCAATTGGCCGGTAGGAGAAGTCATCGGGGTGGTCTTCACAGTCGGCGATCCCAGCATGGGCAGAGCCGGTTCTGGTTGCCCTCCGTATCTCAACTGCGATCCCACCCTGGCACATACCGTTGAGCAGTTCCGTATTCTCGATTTCGCCGGCTACGGAACCATATACCCGGGGTTATTCACCGTGAGTTTCGACATTTGGTGCGCCGACGCCAACGGCTGCCCGGTCGGTCCGTCGCTGTGGAATAGCGGCCCGGTGGAGTTCTGCGCTGCCGGCTGGAACTACGTGCCGGTCACGCCGAATCTCTGTGTCACCAACTGCAAGACGGTGGTCACCCCTCCGAGCTATCCTCGGTTCTTGATCACCGCTACCCATACGGGAACAGTGTGCACCTATCCGGCCTGGGGATTTGACAACATCTCCACGCCGCTCGGGCTCAATTGCACCATGCACGACACCGGCTGTTGCCCGGCCCTCTATCCGAGGCCGCAGGTCAGCCACTACACCGTGATGCACTCCGGTGACTACGGGGTTCACTTCTCGCACTGCCCGCCTTACTGGATCCTTAACCCTGGCGATTCGGTGGGTAACTTGTACGGCTGCATTGAACTGGCGTGGAGAGTCTATCTGAAGAACACCGGGCCGACGGCCACCGAACCCAGCACCTGGGGACATATCAAGACCATGTACCGGTAGCATCGACCGGATTGCTAAGGGGGTGCCTGAGGCACCCCCTTTTTTTTGCTTGCCAAGCCGCCAGCCGGGCAGGCCCCGGTGTGGGTCTGCGCTGCCCGAAGTGCCCCAGAATCCAGGTCCGGCCGCGCTCGGGCCCTCGCCCCACTCCCACACCAAATTCGCTTGACACCGTTTTGGGGCTTGTGGTATAATGTAAAACGTCGAAGGAGGTTTAAGGTCTAGCTTCAGCGAGCGGAAGTTCGCTCGAAAGGAGGTGAGCTCAAGCTCTTTGGCATGTAGCTTCACCAAGGAAACTTGAGTATCAGTGGTTGGTAAAGCCTCAAGATAGGGAGGAGAAGTCATGAGACTTATTACAGTTCTGGTGCTGGTCCTGATTCTTGCCACCTCTGCATTCGCCCTCGAGAAGAAGGCTGCGCAGATGAGGGAAGACTTCGGCACCCAGCCGTTGTATGACTGCTACATGAATTACTACTACTACATTCCTTGCACCTCGTCATCGTGGTTCTGGATGTTCACTAACTGGACGCCCGGCGACCAGATTGGTGTGTACTTCACCGTTGGCGATCCCAGCATGGGTAGGGCCGGCTCTGGTTGCCCTCCGTACCTGAACTGCGATCCGTGCAACGCCCACACCTTGGAGCAGTTCCGTGTTCTCGACTTCGCGGGTTACGGGACGATCTATCCGGGTCTGTTCACCACCACGTTTGACATCTACTGCGCGGATGCCTATGGCTGCCCGGTTGGCCCGTCGCTGTGGAACAGTGGTCCGGTGGAGTTCTGCGCTGCTGGCTGGAACTATGTGCCGGTTACGCCGAACCTCTGCTTGAGCAACTGCTACACCGAGCTTCAGGGCACGATCAAGTGCTATCCTCGGTTCCTGCTCGCCGCTACGATGACGGGAACTGTGTGCACCTACCCGGCGTGGGGTCTGGACAACATCTCCACCCCGATAGGACTCGCCTGCATGATGCACGACACCGGCTGCTGCCCGGCCCTCTATCCTAGG